>CAYZQQ010000005.1:0-24232 GCA_964480075.1 uncultured Anaerolineaceae bacterium | reverse complement strand
AATGAGTTGGTTACGAAAGCCCATCAGGGTAATGAGGTGCAACCCAAGCCAGGCAAGCCAGGCAACGTACCCTTGTAATGGGATACGATTAAATATCCAGGCTACTGCTCGACGCCGGCCAATTGTCGCCATCATACCACGATCATGATAGTGGAATACCGTTTGAGAGCGTCCACTATGATGTTGCAGGATATTTTTAGCGGCTAATTTTCCTTGCTGAGAGGCAACTGGAATCAACATCGGATACGGTTGCCCCTGGTCATCTTCCAGATAGGTGATATCGCCGACGGCATAGATGTGCTCGGTGTCAATGACGTTGAGCGTGGGCGCCACCGGAATACGTCCCCCACTTGCCAAAGTTACCCCCAACATCTCGGCAACTGGCGACGCTTTGACACCGGCAGTCCAGATGACGGTATGTGAATAGATGGTTGTACCGTCATCTAACCGGACATAATCCTTACCGATTTCCGCCACTGCGTTTTCTAATAAAACCTCTACACCCAAAGATTGTAACTGTGCCACGGCCGATTGACGTAGTTTTTCAGGGTAGGGAGCTAATAAATGAGGCAACATTTCGACCAAGACCAACCGGGCATTGAGCTTGGTATCTTGAGAAAACTCTCGCTCCAGTACATAGTTATAAAGCTCGTAAATGGCTCCTGCCGTTTCAATACCGGTTGGTCCCCCGCCCACTACCACAATTGTGGTTAAGGCATCACGTTCTTGTGTCTTTTCGGCCCAAACAGCCTGCTCAAACCGTTTTAAGACCTGATTGCGCAACTGTATGGCATCTTGCAAAGTTCGCAGTTCAAATGCGTGTTCACGAAAGGTATCATTACCAAAGTAAGTCGGCGTGCTGCCGGTAGCCACGATTAGATAATCATAGTTTTCTGTACGAGATAGCCCCTGACTTTCTATATCGACCATACGTTTTGCCTGATTGACCCCCGTGACAGTACCGAGCAGAAACCGAATATTCTTGGCGTACCGAACGGTTGTCCGTACAGGAGGGGCAATCTCACTCGGATCAAGGGCACAACTGGCAACTTGGTACAAAAGCGGTGTGAAAGTATGGTAGTTGTTTTGGTCAACGAGTAAAACATCGGCATTTTGATTTGCCATGGCTCGGGCAGCAAACAAGCCGCCGAACCCGGCTCCAAGGATGATAACTTTGGGCAGTGATTCCATAATAACCTCTCGTCGGCGCAACCCTTGATACCAAACAACTCCGGTGGATAATCAAAGCTGTTGGTAATCTTCACCCGACCATTAGGTCCCCGGTCGTTTTATCCGGGGCCAGGCATGCATCACAAAGGCGGCAATCCCCGCCAGTTCAGCCAAGCGCCCCCCGAATATGAGGGGACCATAAAGATGAAAGATTGAAGTCAACACGCTTAGCCAAATTCCAATGTTGAAAAGTCCGTAGGCTATCCAGCCCAGCGTTTCGTTACCACGTTTTCGTCGAAATCGGGGAAATATCCAAAAACCTACCCCCATAATCAATTGTATTGTCCAGCCGAACAGGACGAGTTCAATATGTGCCGGTAGTAATCGCCATACCTTCGCATTGAAAGGGATGCCTTTTTGAATTAGAATGAGACCCCCGAAGGTGAAACCTATAATAAGGTAGATAAACGCAGAACGCACGAACCAACGGCTTAGACGAGGCATCTCAACGCAGCTTTATTCTGGGCCAGGTATTAACGACGAAAATAACACTAGCTATCCATTGGAAAAGCGCCGAAACAGCCAATGCCCAACCCCACAGTTTGCCAGCGCTCAGGGTGTGCAAGGGTTCAGCAATAGCTCGTACCCCTAATCCGATATTTAGTAGCGAGAAGGTTAAAAGCCATAAACCTTCGTGACCGTGCGGTTTGTCTCGGCTCTGCACGGGAAACATCCAGTAAATTATCCCAAATATCGTATTGGTCACCCACCCGACCATCAACAAGTGGATAGAAACCGGTTGAAGGGTAGCGATGGCGGCTGGGAGTGACCACACCGACCGAGCGGCAATGAGCGCACTCGTCAAAAATGCGATTGCTAAATATATAAAGGCGGCTTTTATGAACCAGCGGGTTAAAGGCGGCAATTTGACAATGACTTTCGTTGCTAATGCATATCCAACAGGCAGTTAGGCGGCCACAAAAAGGGCGCACATTAGGGATTTTCTTTTCTCGGCGAACTTTTGTGTAAATGAAAATTATCCGTGAAAATCCGTACCATCTGCGGCATTTGTGTGTTATCTCACCGGGTCAATTTCCAAATAGTGCCGTCAGGACGGTCTTCCAGTGCGATGCTAATGCCGGTCAGTTGCTGGCGGATGGTGTCGGCGGTTGCCCAATCTTTGTTGGCGCGCGCTTGCTGGCGCAGGTGGATGAGAATGTTGACCAGCCCGTCCACCAAATCGCCGCCGATTTCTGCGGTGAGTTCAGCGGGCACAATGCCGAGCACGCCTTCGCCCAACGCGCGATATACCGCATCGATGGCTGCCAGCGTTGGTTTGGAAAGGGGCGTACCGCTGTTCAATAGGGTGTTCACGGCTTTGTTGAAATCAAACAGCGCGGCGATGGCTTGGGGGGTGTTAAAATCATCGTCCATCGCGGCGATGAAGGCAGCGGTGTGTGTTTCGATGGCTTCCACGGCGGCAGGGAGCAGTGCGCCGTCATCGGCGTGTGCCAATTGGTCGCGCACCAGCTTCACCGTGCCATGCAATCGTTTTAACCCCTTTTCGGCGGCTTGCAGGGCTGCGTTGGTAAAATCTATCGGCGAACGATAATGGCTGCTGAGCACGAAAAAACGCACGGTCAGCGGGTCGTATGCCTGCGTGAGCAACGGATGGTCGCCGTTAAAAATCTGTTTCAGGCTGATGGCGTTCCCCAAGCTTTTGCCCATTTTCATACCGTTGACGGTAACCATATTGTTGTGCATCCAATATTTGGCAAACCCTTTGTGGTGGGCGGTATCACATTGGGCGATTTCGCTTTCGTGATGCGGGAAGATGTTTTCCAGCCCGCCCCCGTGAATATCAAACGGTTCACCGAGATATTTGGTGGACATCACCGAGCATTCCACATGCCAGCCGGGATACCCGTCGCCCCATGGACTTTTCCATTTCATGATGTGTCCGGGGTCGGCTTTTTTCCACAGGGCGAAATCGGCAGGGTCGTCTTTGTCGCTGCTGACATTGATGCGCACCCCTGTTTCCAGCTCTGCCACTTTTCGCCCGGAAAGCTGCCCGTAGTCGGGGTAACCGGATACATCAAAATAAACCGACCCGTTTTTTTCGTATGCGTGCCCGCCGGCGAGCAATTCTTGCACAAGTTCAATTTGTTCGGGAATATGAGCGGCGGCATGCGGCGAAATATCGGGGCGCTGCACGTTCAGCGCGTCCATATCTTCAAAATAGCTGCGGGTATAGTGTTCAACAATTTCCATTGGCTCGACGCGCTCTTTCTGCGCCTGCCGCAGAATTTTATCCTCGCCTTCATCGGCATCATCGGATAAATGTCCCACATCGGTGATGTTTTGCACGTAACGCACACGGTATCCGGCATATCGAAAATAGCGGACGATAACATCGAACGACACGTAACTTTTGGCGTGCCCCAAATGCGAATGTCCGTACACGGTGGGTCCGCACACATAAATGCCGACAAACCCTTCTTCAATGGGGGTGAAGATTTCTTTTTTGCGGGTGAGTGAATTATAGAGTTTGATTGCCATAGGGTTTTAGGTTCAAGGTTTCAAGTTCAAAGTTTTACGCAATACGTTTCACGCATCACAAAATACACCAATCTCCAATCTTCACAACCGTCTAAATGTCCGGCTCGGCGAAAATCATTCGTCCGGCGGTTGTTTGCAACACTTTGGTGACCAGCACTTGAATGGTATTGTCTATATATCGCGAGCCATTTTGTACCACCACCATTGTGCCATCATCCAGATAGCCGACACCTTGACGCGCTTCTTTGCCCGGCTGAATGATGCGAATAGCCAGCGTTTCGCCGGGGAGATACACGTTTTTCACGGCGTTTGCCAAATCGTTGATATTGAGCACCAGCACGCCCTGCAATTTTGCCACCCGGTTCAATCCGTAATCGGTGGTTAAAATGGGACATTGCAACTGTTTTGCCAGCATAACCAGTTTGTCGTCTATTTCGCGAACGTGTTCCACATCCCGGTCGGTGATGCGTACGGGAATGATGGAGCTTTCTTGCAATTGATTGAGAATTTCTAACCCGCGCCGCCCGCGATTGCGGCGCAGCGCATCGGATGAATCGGCGATGTGCTGCACCTCCAGCAGTACGAATCGGGGAACCAGCAGGGTGCCACGAATGAACCCGGTTTGGCTAACGTCAGAGATGCGTCCGTCAATGATGGCGCTGGAATCCACCAAAATCATATCTTGAGTCGCCGTCATCGATTTTGACCCCGTGCGCGGATTGGTCCATACCCCGGCGGGCGATAGAATCGCCACAATATCCTGATGGCGCATCACCATAATGGCGATGCCCAAATAGCCAAACAACACACTGAATATCAGCGGCAATAGCTGGTTAAATGGGGTGGGAAGTTTGGCGAGTGTCGGTATCAGCAGCGCGGAAATGGCTAACCCGATGGTCAGCCCGAACACCGCCGACAGCAGCCGCGAGGCGGGCATCCGGCGAATTTGATACCGTAACCATTTGTACGGACGGACAGTGAGCCATGGTGTTACCAACAGCCCCAGCGCCGCGAATGACAGCGCCATTGCTACGGATAATTGGGTGGTGTGGGTGGTGGGATAAATTTGCAGGTACCGGCTAACTTGGGCGCCAATAACTGCAAAAACTACCATACCCACCAATCGAAAGATGAGTTCAATATTCATGGTGAGAAGGTTTCTGGATTGCTGTCACCCGTGGGCAGGGTGGGCAACCAATAATAAATGATGATTGCACATATTGCGGAGTTGCGCCACAACACCCCGCAACGATATAGGGTGATGGTATCACCAGTCCATTTAAAAGTCAAAGTATGTGGCGAAAACAAACGGGAAGGGTGCGGCGTGGGGAAAATGCGGATTATCGGCAGGGTGATTTGACAAAGCCTTTTCTTTCTGATACGACATAATAACTCACGTTACGCAGTTTGAAGTTTGACAATTCGATAAATTCCCCCTTTCCCAAATTTTTGGGGAGGGGGAACAAAGCCAAAACACGGATTGCCATGCTATACTCAATGACTTCCCCCCACTGACGGCTGTATGGTTGCAAAAAACTATCGAAAGGAGAAATGAAACATGAGTCACAACGTTATTTTTGGAACAGGTCCGCTGGCGCGATGGGTGATGCACCGTCTGGTGGAAAAAGGAAGCACGGTATCAATGGTCAATCGCAGTGGCAGAGTTGATTGGCAACTGTCGAGCGGGGTCGAAATTGCCGCCGGCGATGCTACTGACACCGACACGGTTTATCAACTTTGCAAAAATGCCGAAACTGTTTTTCACTGCGCAATGCCGCCATATACCGAATGGCCCCAAAAGTTTCCCGCGCTACAAAAAGGCATTCTCGACGGGGTTGCCCGCAGCGGTGCAAAATTGATTTTCGGTGATAACCTTTATATGTACGGCGACACGCACGGGCAGCCGCTGCGAGAGGATTTGCCGTATGCCGCTACTGGACACAAAGGCAAAACTCGCGCTGCAATGGCGCAAATGCTGCTCGATGCCCATCAAGCCGGAAATGTGCGTGTCGCCATCGGGCGCGGGTCTGATTTTTTTGGACCGTTGGTGAAAAATGCGTTGCTGGCCGATATGTTTTTTGAACCGGCATTTTCCGGCAAGCCAGTTAACATGTTGGGTAATTTGGATATGCCGCACACATTCACTTTCATAGAAGATTTTGCCACCGCACTAGTAACCCTCAGCGAAAATGAACCGGCGCTGGGGCAAGTGTGGCACGTCCCCAGTCCCCAAACGGTCACAACCCGGCAGATGATAACCATGCTGGAAAAAGAAATCGGGCAACCGGTGAAAATCCGTGCATCCGGTCGGTTTATGGTGTCGGTGCTGGGGCTTTTCAACCCGATGGTGCGCGAATTGAAAGAGATGATGTACGAGTGGGAACAGCCCTATATTATGGATAGCAGCAAATTTGAACAAACTTTCGGTGTGCAGGCGACGCCGATGGAAGACGCCATCACAGAAACGGTGGCGTGGTTCAAACAGCGATTTGTGGGTTGAAATTACCACTCGGCAAATATGGCTGTGAAACGTGAACCCTTGAACTTGCAACCCTAATTACACCAACGCGGCATCAATCGCTTCGCGCACCGAGCGCGCAAAAATCGGTTTAATACCTTCGATGTTTAATTTCTGGGTGGTGGATGTTTTTGGTAGAATGGCTCGTTTGAAACCGAGTTTTGCCGCTTCTTTCAGCCGGTTTTCCAAATGTCCCACCGCGCGCAATTCGCCGGACAGTCCCATTTCGCCGATGAGCGCCACATCTGCGGCGATGGGGCGGTTTTTTACACTGGATGCAATAGCGGCGGCGATGGGTAAATCGGCGGCGGGTTCATTGACGCGCAATCCACCGACTACATTTACAAACACATCCTGGTCGCCCAATCGAATCCCGATGCGTTTGGTGAGCACCGCCAAAATCAACAGCAGGCGGTTCATGTCCACCCCGTTTGGCGTGCGGCGGGGATTGCCAAAGGCGGTGGTGCTGGCTAACGCTTGAATTTCCACCAGCAGGGGACGTGTGCCTTCCATTGTCACCGTGATGGCAGAACCGGAAGCGTTGGGCAGGCGTTCGGTCAGAAAAATTTCGCTGGGGTTGGGCACTTCGGTCATGCCCACATCCTGCATTTCAAAAATGCCGATTTCGTTGGTGGCGCCGAACCGATTTTTCACGCCGCGCAGCAACCGGTACGAGTGAAACCGTTCCCCTTCCAGATACAGCACCACATCTACAATGTGTTCCAGCACGCGCGGTCCGGCAATGCTGCCATCTTTGGTCACATGCCCAATCAAAAATACGGGAATATTTTGCCCTTTTGCCATTGATTGGAATTGCATGGCAGATTCGCGCACCTGCGTGACCGAACCGGGCATTGAAGTGAGCTCATCGCGATATACGGTCTGAATGGAGTCGATAATCACCATCGCGGGCGAAAAATCTTTGATGTGGCCTAAAATGGTGTTTACATTGATTTCGTTCAGAATGAACAGATTATCAGATTGCACACCGAGCCGTTCTGCCCGCATTTTTATCTGATAGATGCTTTCTTCGCCGGAAACATACAGAATGGGACCTGTTTGTTGCGCCAGCGCCGCCGAAACTTGCAGCAGCAACGTGCTTTTGCCCACGCCGGGGTCGCCGCCGATGAGGGTGAGCGAGCCGGGGACAATGCCGCCGCCCAGCACGCGGTTAAATTCTTCCATGGGCAGTTGGATGCGGTCAATGCGTTCCAGCGGCACGCTGGAAAGCGGTTGGGGGGCGGTGCGCGATACCATATGGCTGGTGGCACGGTGTGGCGTGCCACCGCTCGATTTGCTCGATTGCACGATAGTTTCGATGAGCGTGTTCCACTCGCCGCATTCGGCGCAACGCCCCATCCATTTGGGAAATGTCGCCCCACATTGTTGACAAACGAATATTGTTTTTGGTTTTGCCATAATTGGAAGAGGTGTGGCTGAGATTGGAAAAAATTCGATGGTTTGGCGCAGGGACGATCCGCAAACCGCCCCTGCGAATTGGTTCAATTACACCACGGCTTCGGGTTCTGCGGGTTCTTCCGCCGGTTCCAGCCGTTTTTCAATATTGATGACGATTTTTTCGTCTTGATAATCGACTTCCAACTCATCGTATGGCAGATAGGTGCCCGCTAATATTCCTTCCGATAGAGGGTCTTCGATATAGTTTTGCAGCACCCGGCGCAGCGGGCGCGCGCCAAAGTCGGGGTCATAGCCTTTTTCTGCCATAAACTCTTTTGCCGCGTTGGTGAGCGCCACAGAAATGTGCAGGTCTTCCAACCGGACGCGTACTTCGCGTAGCTCGTATTCCATAATGTCTTTAATTTCTTCTTTGGTTAGGGCTCTGAATATCATCACCCCATCCAGCCGGTTGCGGAATTCGGGGCGGAAAAGTCGTTCCATTTCTTTCGTTACTTTAGCGTGCATATCTTTGTAGGCTTCATCTTCCGTTCTTTCGCTATCCTGATGATGCTGAAAGCCGAAACTGGCGCGTTTAATCATGTCTGCGCCGACATTAGAGGTGAGAATGATGATGGTATTGCGGAAGTCAATGCGTTTGCCTTTGGCATCCGCCAGTTGCCCGTCTTCCATAATTTGCAGCAACATATTAAAGGCTTCGGGGTGGGCTTTTTCAATTTCGTCAAATAGAATAACCGAGTACGGACGGCGGCGCACGGCTTCGGTGAGTTGTCCGCCTTCTTCGTATCCCACATATCCCGGTGGTGACCCCACGAGTCGCGCCACGTTATGCCGTTCCATAAACTCGCTCATATCCAGTTTGATGAGCGCATCTTCGCTGCCGAATAGAAATTCGGCGAGCGTTTTTGCCAGTAGTGTTTTGCCGACGCCGGTGGGTCCCAAAAAGATAAATGTACCGATGGGGCGGCGCGGGTTTTTCAGCCCGGCACGCGCGCGGCGCACGGCTTTGGCAATGGCGGTGATGGCTTCGTCTTGACTCACCACCCGGTTATGCAGGGCGGCTTCCATGTGCAACAACCGCTCCGATTCTTCGGTGGCGATCCGTTGCACGGGAATACCGGTAATCATCGCTACCACGTCAGCGATGTCATCCGGCGTAACTTTGGGCGTGGCTGTCGGCGACCATATGTCATCGGGGCTGAGCGTGTCGCGCAACTCAGAGCCGCGGTCGCGCAGGGCGGCGGCTTGCTCAAATTGTCCCGCCGAGATGGCTTCTTCGGTTGCCAAACGCAGGTCACGCATTTCTGAGATGGCGGTGGCATTATCGCTGGAGAATGGCACTTTATACAATCGCACGCGGGCGGCGGCTTCGTCAATCAAATCGATGGCTTTGTCGGGCATAAATCGTTCGGTGACATACCGCGCGGCGAGATGGGCGGCGCTGTCTAGCGCTTCATCGGTTATTTTCAGGTTGTGATGGGCTTCATACCGGCTACGAATACCCCGCAAAATTTGGATGGTTTCTTCAATGGACGGTTCATCCACGGTAACGGGTTGAAAACGCCGTTCCAGCGCCGCGTCCCCTTCGATGTGCTTGCGGTATTCATCGAGTGTGGTCGCGCCGATGCACTGGAGTTCGCCGCGCGAGAGGGCTGGTTTGAGGATATTCGCCGCGTCCACCGAGCTTCCGGCGGAGCCTGCCCCCACCAGCATATGCAATTCGTCAATAAATAAAATTGCGCCCGATTCTTTGATTTCGTCGATGACTCGTTTGAGCCGTTCTTCAAATTGCCCGCGATACATGGTTCCAGCCACCAGCGACCCCACGTCGAGCATAACGACCCGTTTGCCCAACAGGGTGTCGGGGGCTTCACCGCGCACGATGCGCTGTGCCAGCCCTTCAACGATGGCAGTTTTACCCACCCCCGGTTCGCCGATGAGCGCCGGGTTGTTTTTGTTGCGCCGCGATAAAATTTGAATGACGCGCTCAATTTCGGTTTTGCGTCCCACCACCGGGTCAAGTTTACCCTGAGCGGCTTTGGCGGTTAAATCGGTGCCGAGTTGGTCAACCAACGGCGTTTCTTTCTTTTTGGTAGATTCACCTTCCGGGCTGCCGGGGCGAGTGGCGTTTTCCATCATCACCCGCGCGGTTTGGGCGCGGACTTTGTCCAGACTGACTCCCAAACTGCGGAGCACGTCCACCGCCACCCCTTCGCCTTCACGGATGAGTCCGAGCAGCAGGTGTTCGGTGCCGATGTAATGATGCCCCAGCCGGCGGGCTTCGTCCACTGCCATTTCGATGACCCGTTTGGTGCGCGGGGTGAGGCTCAATTTGCCATACATGGCGCGCTGTCCGCGTCCAACGGTGCGTTCCACCCGCTCTCGAATCTGTTTCAGGTCAACATTTAATTCTTTCAGCACCCGTACTGCCACACCGTTTTCTTCTCTCACGAGTCCGAGCAGGAGATGCTCGGTACCGATGTAATTGTGGTTTAGGCGTTGTGCTTCTTCTTGTGCCAACGTCAATACACGTCGTGCTCGCTTGGTAAAGCGGTCGAATTTATCTGCCATAATAGCAACGTCCTTTTGAGTAAACTTGTGGTGCTTGTTTCCACCCAATACACATGGGGGTAGTGGCTTAAACTGACTAAGATCATTCCCGCGAAAGCGGGAATCCATAACTTCTGTTGTGGATTCCGGATAATTTCCTTCTGAAATTTCCGGAATGATAAATTGAATGATTTATGCTGTCAGTCAAGAATAACCACCACCCATAATGGTATGTTGAGTGCATGGATAATATGCCGAATTAATATGAGTTGCAGATTAAGATGATTGAGCGCTATGTTTCACCATGGTACCATATCGGGTGCGGTACTTCTGTAATTTATTATACCAAATCTTTGCGAAAACCCGAAAAGCATTTTGTCTGAAAGCAAAAAGGGCGAGAAACGGTCTCGCCCTTTGAGAAATGTAAAACCAAGTTGGGGCTTTTTATGCCTCTAGCAACTCCGATTCTTCAGCTTCAGTGGGAGCGACATCTGCTTCCTGCGTTACTTCTGCTTCGGGTTCAGTTTCTTCTTCGCTCTCCACAGCGCCTTCTTCTTGGGCTTGCTTCAAGCTCAAGCCCATTCGGCGGCGGTGGGGTTCGATGCTGATGATACGAACATTGACTTCATCGCCTTCGTGAACCACTTCATGGGGATGCCCCACTTGATAGTCAGCCAATTCAGAAATGTGAATTAAGCCTTCGAGCATGTTGTCAACGCGGGCAAATGCGCCAAAATTGGTCACTTTGGTGATGACTGCGCTAACAATTTCACCCGGCTGGTATTTATCCAGCGCCAGTGTCCACGGTTCGGGTTGCAGACGTTTTAAGCTCAACCCGATACGCTGGCGGGCGTGGTCAATATTTAAGACATACACATCCACAATGTCGCCAACCTTTAGCACTTCACGGGGATGACCCACTTGCGACCACGAAAGTTCAGACAGATGAACCAGTCCTTCGGCACCGCCGATGTCAATAAATGCGCCAAAGTCTGCCAAACTGGTTACGCGCGCCTCTTTGATAACATCGCCCACAGAGAGACTTTCCAGCAATGCTTCTTTTTGCTGGCGACGTACTACGTCAACTGCGGCGCGTTCTGAAAGGATGAGCCGGTTACGACGTTGGTCAACTTCAATAATTTTTAGGCTCAGCTGCTGACCGACCAGGTTGCTCCAGCGATTATTTTTATCGCCACTGCCGCTGTGGGCGCTGGAAAGTTGCGAGCCGGGCACAAATCCACGCACCGAGCCGAACGCCACGATGACGCCCCCTTTGTTGGTGCTGATGACTTCACGCTCTAAAACTTCGCTGGATTCAAACAATTCCTTGGCTTTAATCCAATCTTTCTCAACAACGGCTTTGCTTAACGATAAAATAACGTAGCCTTCATCATCAAGCAACTTAACCACGTATACGGGAACTTCATCGCCAAGGTTAATTTCGGCGAGATATTCCGGGTCTACCCGGTCTAAATCTTTGGCACGGACAATCCCTTCGTATTTTGAACGGACATTCACTAATAATTCGTTGGGGCTTTTGCTCACCACTGTGCCTTTGATGATCTTCCCCTGTTCCAACGTTTGAAGCTCCATACTAGATTCCGCTAGTAGTTGCTCCATGGTCATTTCTTCTTCTGGCATTGTATCACTGGTGTTCGCGGGTAAATTTTTAACCTCTCCCATTTGCTTGAAACCGGACCGGCTCCTCCTTAAAAGTACAAAATGCTTTTCAGCCCCAGTATACTTGACTTTGTGATAAAAATCAATCGCCAGTCTTCAATATGGCAAATTATAGGAGCCGTTAAGTTTTGTTGGAAATAATTGCGATTATTTACCGTAATGGTAATAGGCTTTTCGCCGCATTTGCCGGCTGCGGATGCCCATTGACGACCGCCCTGTAAATCGATTCAATCTGCTCGCCAACCTGTTCCCATGTAAAGCGGGTTAAAATTCGCTGGCGAAGCGCGTCACCGCGAAGCGCACGTTCCGCGTCGTCCATATCCAGCGCGCGCTCGATGGCAGCGGCAAGGGCGGCGGCATCACGTTCGGCGGCGTAAATGCCATGATGCCCCAGATATTCTTGACTGACAGGCGTTTTAAATGCTACCGTCGGCAGCGCCATACTGGCGTAATTTAAAATTTTGCCATTGCCCTCGGTGTTCGACAGTTTAGGCGCGATAGCGATGTTTCCCACTGCCAAATATCCCGCCAGTTTTTCATAAGCCACTTTTCCGGTAAAAGTGACGCGCTCGCTCACCCCGAGTTGTTGGGCTACTTTTTTATAATGTGCCACCGATGGAAATCCCATCAACAATAGGTGAAAGTCGTTACGATGGGTGGCAAGCCGCTGCAACGCTTGCAGCATCAATCCCACGCCCTGATATTCGGTGAGCAATCCCACATACACCAGAATTTTTTTGTCGGTGGGCAGATGGAATCTCTGTTTTTGGGTAATTTTGTCGGTGTCGGAAAATTGGCGGGGGTCAAACGCATCGGGGTTAACGCAGTCCGGCGTGGGATGCACCCGTCCGGCAGGTACGCCGAATTCAGCGGTGAGCAATTTTGCGCCATGGTGCGAGCTGGTGAGTACGGCATGCGCCATATGGTCAATTTTGCGTTCCACCCAGGTTAACGGTTTTAGCCACCGGCTTTTGTCCGAAAGAAATTTGTGGTCGAACATTTCGCCGGTGAGACTCCCCTGAAAATCGAAAATCAGTGGCGCACCGGTGAGTTTGCTCAGCATCCACCCCATTAATCCGCCTTCATGCAAATGTCCGTGAATGATGTCGGGTTTGGTTTTTAGCGCGAAAAACAGGGCTTTGATGCCCAGTAATGCGTCCAGATAAATTTTATGCCGCGATGACCCGACCTCAATGCGATAGTTGAACGGTACGCCCCAACTGCGGCGCACATCTACCCCCCAAATATCTCTGCCGTTGGGGTACGTTAAAATTGTCACCCGATGTCCTAATTTTCGCAGTACCACCGCTTCTTCCAAAATACGGACATGGCACCCGTAATCGGCAAAAAACATGGTCGGTGCGAGCATTAAAATATTATATTTGCCAGACTCGGTGGTTTTACCCATCCATTTTATCCTAAAAAAAGTAACTTCATTGTAATGTAATCCAATTAGAATGCAAGATTGATGTGATGACACGAGCATCTAAAAGAAATGCTTGACTTTTTGCAGCGATGTTCGTACAATTCAATCACACTTTTCGTACCTGAAAGGAAAATTATGTCTGGCAAAAAACGATGGATTCCACTGATTGCAGTATTGCTGGTGCTATGTTTGGGAGCGGTTTGTGCGGTTAGCCTGTTTGGCGGCTCATATATATTGAACAGAGTCGGCGACAGTGGGGCGACAGTTGTTGCCACTGCCGGCTCGGGACAATCGCAGAACTCCGCCGCACCCAATACCGCGCCCACGGCAGAAGTTCCCCCTGCTCCGACATTTGAACCCCCCGCTCCCGGTGAGCAGGTGCTCACCATTCCCGGTGGCGACCCACCCACACTAGACCCGCATCTTAGCGGCGATGCCACGTCGGCGGTATATGTGGTGGAAATTTTCAGCGGACTGGTGGCGTATGACATTAACCTCAATTTGGTGCCGGACATTGCCCAAAGCTGGGATGTATCCGACGATGGCACGGTATACACCTTCCATCTGCGCGACGGCGTAAAATTCCACAATGGCAAACCCGTGCGCGCGCAAGACTTCAAATGGTCGTTTGAACGCGCCTGCGATTTTAAAACCGGGTCTTCTACCGCCGATACATATATGGGCGACATTGTCGGCTGCCGCGATAAATTGCGCGGGCAAGCGGATACGGTTTCGGGGGTGAAAGTGATTGATGACCAAACCCTGCAAATCACCATTGATGCCCCCAAAGCCTACTTTTTGGCAAAAATGACGTATCCCACGGCGTATGTGCTGGATCAAGAAAATGTGGAACGCGGCGGACGCACCTGGACGGAGCATCCCAACGGCACCGGTCCGTTCATGCTCGATTCGATGAATTTTGGGGAATCGATTGTGCTACGCAAAAACCAAAATTATTATCGCGACCCGAAACCCCGCCTTGACCGCATCAATTTCTCGCTCACCGGCGGTTCGGCAATGATTCGGTATGAAAACAATGAACTGGACGCAACCCCCGTCGGGCTGGCGGATATTGAGCGCGTCACCGACCCGACCAACCCGCTCAACGCCGAGTTACAATCGGGCACGCGGTTGAGCGTGTTTTATATCGCCTTTAATGTGAACAAACCGCCGTTCGATGACCCGAAAGTGCGGCAGGCATTCAATTTGGCGCTGAACAAAGAAAAGATTGTCAGCGTAGTCTATAAAGAAACCGTCCCCATCGCCCATGGAATTGTTCCCCCCGGCGTACCAAGTTACACCAACCCGGATTTGGTTTCATTGACATACGACCCGAAAAAAGCGTTGCAACTCATTTCTGAATCAAGCTATGGCGACGTGAGCGAATTCCCCGATATTACCCTGTACACCACCGGCGCGGGCGGCTCTCCGGCGCGCATCACCGAAGCGCTGGTGGCAACCTATAAAGAAGTGTTGGGCGTGGATATTTCCATTCAACAGACCGACTGGCCCACGTTTCTGTCGGACATCACCCAGCCGGAAAATCCGTATCAAATGTATCAACTGGGCTGGATAGCCGATTATCCCGACCCGCAAAATTTCCTCGATTTGCTGTTCCACACCGGCAGCCAGCAGAACCACATGGGTTACAGCAATCCGAAAGTGGATGCGCTGCTGGATGACGCGGGGGTTGAGCAAGACCCCCAAAAACGTGAGCAACTCTATCGGCAGACAGAGCAACTCATTATCAACGATGCGCCGTGGGTGCCACTGTATTTTGATTTTGAACAATGGCTGGTCAAACCGTATGTCAAAGGGTTTGCCATCCCGCCGATGATTGTGCCGAAGTTTCAATATATGTACATTAGCCACGAAGGGTAGGGGCGTGCGCGCAGGTTTATTCTCGTGCAATGAGAAAATCAATTCCCCGCGAATTTTACCGGTGTCATTCCCGCGAAAGCGGGAATCCACATCGGCTATGGATTCCGGATATTTTCCTGCGGAAAATTTCGGAATGACAAAAGGAAGGTAGCCATGGCGGCGTATATCGTCCGGCGGGTGTTGTGGTTGCCCGTGTTGCTGGCAATTATGATATTCATTACCTTTTGGCTGGGATTTTACGGACCCGGCAGTCCCGAACAGGTGTTGCTGGGGCAACGGTATGACCCCGAAACCGCCGCCGTCATTCGCCGCCAGTGGGGGCTGGATGATTCATTTTGGGTGCAATATGGACGCTATGTGGCGAACTATGCCACGCTTAATTTTGGCGAATCGCTGACGAAATATCCCGGTCAACCGGTGGCGAAACTGTTGGCGCGGCGATTGCCCATCACCCTGGAGTTGAATGTGGCGGCAATTGCCATCGGGCTGCCGTTGGGATTGTTGTTTGGGGCGGTGGCAGCGTATTTTCATGGCACATGGCTCGACCGCAGTATCATCTTTTTCTCGGTATTTTTCCGGGCAATCCCATCGCTGGTGGCAGGTCCCATCCTGCTGTTTATTTTTGCCAAAGAATTGAAGGTTGTGCCGGTGGGGGGCTGGAATGGCGTGTTCAGCGCCAGCGCCATTTTACCGGTGGCGATTCTCGCATCGGGAATTGTGGCGGGATTTGCGCGGCAAACCCGCGCCAACATGCTCGATGTGCTGACCGCCGATTATGTTCGCACCGCGCGCGCCAAAGGGTTGCGCGAAGCGGTGATATTGTGGCGGCACGTGCTGCAAAATGCGCTCATCCCGTTGATAACCATTATGGGGTTTATGCTGGGCGGCATTGTGGAAGGCACCCTCATCACCGAAACGATTTTTGGTATTCCGGGGATGGGGCAACTGGCGTTTCAGGCTATCAGCGCCAGAGATTACCCCATCGTTATCACCATTACCGTGCTGGCGGCGGTGGTGTTCGCGCTGGCAAATCTGTGGGCGGATTTATTCTATGGCGTGATTGACCCGCGCATTCGTGAAACGTGATGCGTGACTTTGACCTTTGACCCTGCAACCCGGATTTTTGCATTTTTAATTTTGAATTGATCCTCTATGACAATCAAGCATCTTGAACCCGATAGCAAACCCCGCACCATGCTTTCTGACGCATGGGTGCGCTTTAGCCAAAATTTACCGGCAATGATGGGACTGACCGTGGTCATCATCATGTATCTGGTGGCGATTTTTGCACCGTTGCTGGTGACAACCGATTACACCGCCATCGATTTGGATAACGTGCGCTCCGGTCCCAGTGTGCAGCACTATCTGGGTACCGATGAATTGGGGCGCGATGTATACAGCCGGGTGATATGGGCGGCGCGGTCAGCGGCATTTGTATCGGTGTTTGTGCCCGCGTTGAGTCTTATTTTGGGCGTATTTTTCGGTGTACTGGCTGGATATTTTGGCGGATGGCTCGATACGATTATAATGCGGGTGGGTGATGTGCTTTTTGCTTTTCCCGGATTGTTATTTGTATTTTTTATTGCCGCGACCATCAAACCGGCGGTTTTGTTGTGGGTAAAAGGCATCGGGTTGAATGAATTTGCCAAACAGGGCTATGTCGATTACATAGTTATTTTTAGTGCATTGGCATTGGTCGGTTGGCCCGGGCTGGCGCGATTGATTCGCGGGCAGTTTTTAACGCTGCGCAACAGAGAATTTGTGCTGGCAGCGCAGGCGCTGGGAGCATCGGGCTGGCGCATTGCCGTTCGTCATATTTTACCCAACGCCATGACGCCGGTTATTGTGGCGGTATCCGGTGGCATTGGGGGCGCTATCGCTGCCGAAACCAGCCTCAGCTTTTTGGGCGTGGGGTTGCAACCCCCCAATCCCAGTTGGGGGCAGATGATTAGCGATTATTACGTTTATTGGCGCAGCGCCGATTTGTGGACACTGCTGTTCATCCCTTCTATAATTCTTGTAACGGTTATTTTGGCATTTACCTTCGTTGGCGATGGTTTGCACGAAGCATTGAACCCATATTTGGAGTAGTTCGTATTTGATGCGTTACGTATTGAGTACATATTGAATTTTCAATAGGTGTTGTGTGTTTTGGCAAATTGTGGGATATTTGTGTAAAATTGAAAATGCGGCATTAGATATGTACAAAACCCATTTCAAATACGTTTTTATCCGATATGACCCAAAAATAAATATTGCAAATTGAATGTGTGTGGGCTGCAATAGTTTGCCTGCACAAATGATACAGAGTTGTACAATCATTATTCGGAGGAGTATATATGGCAAGATTGCTGGAGGTAAAAGGACTCCGTACTCAGTTTTTTACACAGGACGGCGTGGTAAATGCGGTAAACGACATAAGCTACACGCTGGACGAAGGTGAAACGCTGGGCATTGTCGGCGAAAGCGGCAGCGGGAAAAGCGTGAGCGTGATGTCCCTTATCCGCCTCATTCCCTCGCCACCGGGAAAAATTGTCGCGGGCGAGGTGTGGTTCGACGGGCAAGACCTGTTGAAAATGAATGATGGCGAAATTCGGTCAGTGCGCGGGCACAAAATCGGCATGATTTTTCAAGACCCGATGACTTCTCTCAACCCGGTGTTGACCATTGGGCGACAAATTACCGAAGCATTACAATTGCATATGGGGATGAACAACACGCAAGCACGGGCTCGCGCCGTTGAGTTGCTTGAGCTGGTGGGTATTCCAACGGCGGCAGACCGGCTTGATGATTATCCGCATCAGTTCTCCGGTGGTATGCGGCAGCGGGTGATGATTGCCATTGGACTCTCGTGCAACCCGCAGTTGCTCATCGCCGATGAACCGACCACGGCGCTGGATGTGACCATTCAAGCCCAGATTGTCGATTTGGTGAAAAAACTGCGTGATGAATTGGGTATGGCGGTTGTTTGGATTACCCACGATTTGGGCGTTGTCGCCGGGCTGGCTGACCGAATGATTGTGATGTATGCGGGCATGATTGTGGAAGAAGCGGATGTAAAAGAATTGTACGCAAATCCGCGCCACCCATACACATTGGGCTTGCTGGGGTCGCTGCCCCGTCTTGACCAAGTGAGCGGCGAAAAACTGGATTCTATCGAAGGGCTGCCCCCCGATTTAATTGCGTTGCCCAAAGGGTGCCCCTTCTACGCGCGTTGTAAATATCGCATTGACAAATGCAAAACCGAAAACCCGGCATTAAAAAGTGTGGGTGTGGGGCATCGTATTGCATGCTGGATTGATGTGACGACAGGCCCGATAATCACTGAAAACCCATGGCAAACGGCGTAGGAGATGGCGATGACTGAAAAAGAAGTTTTGGTACAAGTAAAAGAGTTGAAAATGTACTTTCCCATTACACAGGGGATTGTCATCCAGAAACATGTGGGCGATATTAAAGCCGTTGACGGCGTAACCTTTAACATCCATCGCGGCGAAACGCTGGGGCTGGTGGGCGAATCCGGGTGCGGCAAATCTACCACCGGACGCGCTATTTTACAGCTTTACACTCCCACCGCCGGCGAAGTGCATTTTGAAGGCGAGGAAATCACCGGCTTAAAAGGCGAACATCTGCGGAAAATGCGCCGCCGGATGCAGATGATTTTTCAAGACCCCTATGCCTCGCTCAACCCCCGTATGACGGTGGGTAACATTGTCGCCGAACCGCTGGAAGTGCATAACATTCTTCGGCGCAGTGAGCGCCGTGACCGGGTGAAAGAATTGCTGGAAGTGGTGGGATTGAACCCATATTTCATCAACCGCTATCCGCACGAATTCTCCGGCGGGCAGCGACAGCGTATCGGCGTGGCGCGCGCGCTGGCACTCAACCCCGATTTTATCGTCGCCGACGAACCGATTTCGGCGCTGGATGTATCCATTCAAGCGCAGGTTATCAACCTATTGGAAGATTTGCAAGCGCAGTTTGGACTGACATACTTGTTCATTGCCCACGATTTATCCGTGGTGCGGCACATCAGCGACCGCATTGCAGTGATGTATCTCGGTAAATTGGTAGAATTGGCAGACCGTCACACGCTGTATGAAAACCCCATGCACCCCTACACGCAAGCGTTACTCTCGGCGGTTCCCATTCCCGACCCCGTATTGAAGAGAAACGACAGCGCATTATTTTAGAAGGGGATGTGCCCAGCCCGGCAAATCCGCCCAAAGGTTGCAACTTCTGTACCCGGTGCCCCAAAGCGTTTGAACCGTGCTACGAAACGGAACCGGACTTCCGCGAGCTTGAACCCGACCACTGGGTGGCATGTCACCTGTATTAAACCAATTTGGCAAATTGTTGAACCATTTGTATGGGCAAAGCGTATTAAAGGTGCTGTTTCGGTAAAAGCGCATAATCCGGTTAATTGCTGTGACCCATCAACAAGTATGTGAGCCCGAATAAAATCCTCCTATGAATGAAGGAGAAGTTGCATGTTACGCTTTATTATTAAACGGATACTGGAATTCATTCCGGTATTGCTGGCAGTTATGATTGTCACTTTCTTTTTGGCGCGTGCCATACCGGGCGGCCCATTCGACTTCATCGGCGATAAAAGTTTGCCCCCGTCAATCGTAAAAAACCTTGAAGCTAAATACCATTTGGATTGGCCCGAATGGGAACAATTTGTTTCTTACATGATTGGTGATGAATTAAAAATCGGGTCTTTCACCGTCTATGATTTAGACCCAACCGCGCCGGCATATTCCTATGGTGTTTTGCGCGGCGATTTAGGTCCATCGCTCCGTTATCGCGGACAAACCGTCAACGATATTATCGGACGTACCTTTCCACTGTCGGCGCAACTGGGGACTATGGCAATTATTTTAGGCTTGATTATCGGCGTTCCGGCGGGGATTATTTCGGCATTAAAACAAAATACGTGGCTCGATTATTCTGCCACGTTTGTAGCCGTGCTGGGGGTATCTATTCCCAGTCTGGTGATGGCGCCATTGTTAATTTGGATATTTTCCGTTTCATTGGGCTGGCTGCCGGCGGCAACATGGGGCGCAAAACCACCGTATTTCCAAAATATGTTTTTGACGCCAAACTTTGATTGGGGCAACTATTTTACACACGCTGTTATGCCGGTATTCGCGCTGGGAGCAGGGCTTTCCGCAACGTTTGCCCGCTTAATGCGCGCCAGTTTGCTGCAAGTTATCCGCGAAGACTATATTCGCACGGCGCGCGCCAAAGGGCTGCATGAGCGAATGGTAATATATCGCCACGCGATGAAAAACAGCCTCATCCCGGTGGTCACGGTTATCGGTCCTATGTTTGCCGCATTAATTACCGGCACGCTGGTAATCGAGCAGATATTCGGGTTGAATGGGATGGGTAAACACTTTGTACAAAGCATTACCAACCGAGATTATGCGGTCGTGTTGGGAACAATTTTGGTGTATACCGTCATTCTGGTGTTTTCCAATTTGCTGGTTGACATGGCGTATGGTTGGCTAGACCCACGCATTCGACTTGATGCGTAACAACATTTAATGGAGAAAAAGGTATGGCAGTAGCAGAACTTCCGGCACACACCCAATTGGCGCGTAAACCGCGCAGTCTTATGTCTGATTCCATCAATCGGTTGAAAAAGAATCAACTGGCAATTGGCAGTATTGTATTTTTGATTTTAATTATTTCGGCGGCTATTTTTGCCCCGTACATCACCACCGGCGATGTTGCCAAACAAGATTTAATGGCAAACAACACCATCCCCCATTGGATGTTGGCAATTATGCCTGCCGGCACAGAAAACTATATTCACTATAGCGAGAAATTTATCATTGGTGCGGATGATTTGGGGCGTGATTTATGGACGCGCACCATTTATGGCGCGCGAATATCGTTGTCTGTTGCCATTGTTGCCGCATCGGTGAGCCTGCTGGTGGGGACCATATACGGGTTGGTCTCAGGATATATGGGCGGCAACGTTGATACGGTTATGATGCGAATTGTTGATTTTTTGTATGGCTTTCCCTTTTTAATTGTGGTGATTTTGTTGCAAACATACTTTAAGGCGGTCGCCAGACACGGTGTCGGCGGAGGGTTCGGACAAGTAATAGTTTCTATTAATGAGTCAATGGGCGGCATGTTCTTTCTGTTTGTCGCCATTGGGCTGGTCAATTGGATTGGGATGGCGCGTATTGCCCGCGGGCAGGTGCTTTCCGTCCGCCGCAAAGAATTTGTAGAAGCGGCAAAGGCAGTCGGCGCGCGCGATACGCGCATTGTATTCCGTCATATTTTGCCCAATATTGTCGGTCCGTTGATTGTGGTAGAATCACTGGCAATCCCCGGCTATATTTTTCTGGAAGCATTCTTAAGCTTTATTGGATTGGGGGTAGACCCCCCGACTCCCAGTTGGGGAATTATGATTTCTGAAGCGGCACCCGGTATTCGTACCTATCCCAACCAGCTATTACCGCCTGCACTGGCACTGACGCTGACGACGCTGGCATTCAATTTTATGGGCGATGGATTGCGTGACGCCTTTGACCCGCGATTGAAAGAATAATGCACCGCGGCATAGAGTATCGAAATTTGTAAAAATGCCGATTTTAGGTTACTATTCTATTCACAATTCGGAAAAATATTGAATACTGCGGTGTACAACTGAGTTCACTGAAGGGAGGTGGTGCCAACCACATCACGCTAAAACTATCCACTGTTGTATAACATCGGTACAAAAGTTTGTTAAGGTCTGCATTGGGCAGATACAAAATTTAGATTTGGTTAATTATAATTGACCAAGGAGGAGAGAACACATATGTTTTCTAAAAAAACTCTGTTGTTGGTAGTAGTTATTGCAATGTTGGCGGCAGTTGCCGCACAGTGTGGCGCTGCTCCCACGCCCGAAACCGTGACCGTTGTCCAAACCGTGGTAGTCACTAAAGAAGTTAAGGGCGAAACTGTGACTGTGGTAGAAACGGTTGAAAAACAAGTTGTGGTCACCAAAGAAGTGCAAGTGGAAGTTGCCCCGGCGACGCGCTATGACGGCAAAGTGACCCTGAATTGGAACCTGAGTACCGAACCCCCCACGCTTGACCCCGCACTGGCAACGGATACCACTTCGGTTGACCTTGACCGCAACCTGTTTATCGGCTTGACCGACTTTGACCCGGTTACCGGCGCAGTAACACCGATGCTGGCAACTAGCTGGGATGTGTCTGACGATGGTACGGTGTACACCTTCCATCTGCGCGACGACATTCCGTGGGTGCATTACAACCCCAGCACCGGCGAAACTGTTCAGGTTACCGATGGCGATGGCAACCCCCGCTTTGTGAATGCGCATGACGTGGAATACGGCGCCAAACGGACCATTGACCCCGCGACCGCTTCTGACTATGCTTACGTAACCTACATTATCAAAAATGCACAGGAAGTAAATACCGGTATGGATGCCGATGGCATCACCTCTACCCTGACGCTGGATGACGTGGGCGTGAAAGCGCTGGATGACAGTACTGTCGAATTTACGCTTGAAAATCCTGCCGGGTACTTCCCCGCCATTTCCGGATTGTGGGTACTGCGCCCGCAGCCGCAATGGGCAATTGAAACTCATCCCGAACGCTGGATTGAAGCCGGACTGATTGACACCAATGGGCCATACGTGCTGGATGAATGGATCCATGGCGGCAGTATGCGTCTGGTGAAAAACCCACTGTGGGTTAACGCGGCTGATGTACAGATTGAAGTGATTGATATGCTGATGATTGAAGAAGCCTCCACCGCTTTTGCGCTGTACGAAAACAATGAACTCGACAGTGTCGGTGTGCCGTTGCCCGAGATGGACCGCGTGAAATCCGACCCGCAGCTGAGTAAAGAGTTCCATTCCGCACCGGTCCCCTGCACCTACTACTACGGTTTTGTTCAAACCAAACCGCCGTTTGATGACGTTCGGGTGCGTCGCGCCTTCAGCGCCGCCGTTGACCGCCAGGGGCTGATTGACAACGTGCTGAAGGGTGGGCAAACGCCTGCGACATCATTCGCCCCGCCCGGAATGTTTGGCGCTCCCGAACCCGGCACCGTGGGACAAGGGTACGACCCCGAACTGGCAAAATCCAGCCTGCAAGATTTTCTGGATGAAAAAGGCATGACCATTGATGACTTTAACAGCACCTACGATATTGTCCTTGGGTTTAATACCTCCGAAGGGCACGCCAAAATTGCCGCCGCTATCCAGCAAATGTGGAATGACACGTTGGGCACAAAAGCGCGGACAGAAAATCAGGAATGGAAAGTTTACCTGAAAACCGTCAAGAAAAACACGCCGGTTGCCGATGAATTCAGCATCTACCGGTTGGGTTGGTGCGCCGATTACCCCGATGAGAATAACTGGGTGTACGAAGTGTTCAACAGCGAAGCCGGCTCCAACCGCCTGCGCCGCAACTGTGCGGATGCGAACTGCGAAAAGACCACCGGTCCAAGTGAATTTGATACCCTGACCGCCGATGCCGGTAAAGAGCAAGACCCGGCAAAACGGATAGAGATGTATAAAAAGGCAGAAGATATTCTGGCGAAAACAGAAGAAGCGTACATCCCAATTTACCATTATACCAGTGTGGTAGTTACAAAACCATGGCTTACCCGTAACTTCCCGCCGTTGGGTGGCAACGACTGGTACAACTGGAAGATTGATGCCGCCGCTCAAACAGCAGCAATGGGTAAGTAAGTTGCGGCAAAGCAATTTGATTGCTTTTTAGCAAAACAGAAGCCGGATGGCATTTGCCATCCGGCTTTTTTTGTGCAAAAAAATACGGCGGATGGTATCTTTTCAATAAATTGGGGTAGGGATAGAGCGATGCTTATTTTGGCATTCCGACCATAAATCTTTGGGTAGGTCACGCTTTTAGCGTGACATCTCGCCCAATTGTCACGTCAAAGACGTGACCTACAAGATTAAGTGGTAACCGTTCACCCCCCCCCATCCCCAATCAGTGAGCTTGTCGAAGGCAATGCTATAGTTTTTCAGA
>CAYZQQ010000004.1:0-26453 GCA_964480075.1 uncultured Anaerolineaceae bacterium | reverse complement strand
CTGATAAATTACTATATGGGCGCGCTATATAATTCGCCATTGATGTGCTCCGGGGCGAGTGATGATGTGCGCTATCTGCTGAAAAACTTTGCGCCATTTGCCTATCTGGATATTGATTTGGACGACCCCAGCAACCGGTTGTACACCGATAATGTGGGTGATGATTACCGCACGCGGTTGCGTGTCGGGGCGGACGGGCTGAAAAACTGGCTGGCAAATTGGAATATTGAAACACCCGGCGGGTTGCGCGGGTTCACCTTTGGCGATACCCCCGCCGGCGGCGAACCGGCTGCCGGCATCACTATTGATTATCCCGCCGTAACGGGCAGTAACGTGCAGTACACTTTCGATGCCGCCAACGGCGCATATCTCCGCTTTTTGGGGGATGCGCCGCATCTGGATGGCAATACCGGTATGCAGGTCGGCGTGCAGAATGTGGTGGTGCAGGTTGTGCCGCACGAAGAAACCGGCATGGTGGAAGACAGTTTGGGCAACACCGGTATTCGGTTAAACCTGTTTGCGGGCGGCGATGCGATTGTTTTCCGCGATGGGCAGGCATTTTCCGGCACCTGGCGCAGCGATAATCGCGGCGACACCCCGCATTTTTATGCCGCCAACGGCTCGGAAATCCCGCTGAAACCGGGACACACATGGATCAGCATCGTCTCGTCAACCGAAACAGTTTCATGGAAATAACGGGTCTACTCTGCATCACAGATTGCTCACCACCCCTTCGATGAAATCCGTTTTGGATGCGGTGTATTTGGGGCGATTGTGCCGGTATTTTTCCGCTAAATCTTTTTTCAGCGCGGCATATGCCTCTCGCAGACGAGCATCCGCGCGGAGCGCATCCCGAAACGCGACATGCCGCCATTCCGAATCGCCGCCGGATTCCACAATGTGCAGATGGTGGGTGCGCGGGTCGCCTTTTTTGAAAAAGCGGCGGTCGGTGTTTTGAGGATGGTCCACAAAAATATAGCCCAGTTCCGCCAGCGGCGCAATGCGGTCGCGGGCATCATCCAGCTTGCGCACTGTGACCATAATGTCCACAATCGGTTTTGCGTCCAGCCCCGGCACCGATGTGCTGCCGATGTGGTGGATGTCCACCGCCAGCCCGCCGAGCGCTGCCTGCACCCGCGCCGCCTCCGCCGCGAATTCGTCCGCCCACGCGGGGTTATGCGGCACAATCTCCACCCGCTCCTGCGTTTCCGCCCAGATGGTATCCGCCACCTGCGCCGGGGTCAGCCCGGTGGTGTCCACCGGCGTGCCCATATCGCCATGCAGTGCCGCCGCGGTTTGAATGGCGGTCAATTCTGCCCCCCGCGCCAGTTCCCATAGCAGGTTATCCCCGCCCCGCGCACGGATTCGGCGCGAAAGTTCGTCCGTTTCGCACAAAAGCCGGAACACATACACCGGATCGCCCACCGGCACAAGCCGCGTGCGCAGGCTGGCAAGCGATTCGGGTGTTTCAAAGACATAATTGATGACGAAATTTTCGTATCCGTTTTGATGATGAAATTCCACCAAATGCAGAATCGTGCGGTACAGATATTCCACCCGCGTTTTGTCGTGAATTTCAAACGGATATACCGCGCCGATATAGTCGCCGTCCAGCATCACCGCCCGGTCGAATTTTCTCAGCGCCGCCCACGACGTTTCGGTTTTTCCGACGCCCAGCGCGCCGTTCAGCAAGATTATCATTCTTATGTTCCAAGTTCAAGGTTCAAAGTTGCAGGGTTGCAATCAGTCCAATGTCTCAAGTCCAAAGTCACGTTTCACGTTTTCACGCAGTATATCCGCCAGCACATCGGCATCGACATTCCCGCCGGAGATGACCACCCCGATTTTCGCACCGGCGGGGACATCCAGTTTTCCCGACAACACCGCCGCCGGAGCCACTGCGCCGGTCGGTTCCGCCAGAATTTTGAGCCGCATCAGCAGCAGCCGCATCGCATCTTTCACGTCCTGCTCGCTCACCAGCAGAATATCTTCCACCAGCGATTGCACCACGGCAAAGGTGAGTTCCCCCGGCTGTTGGGTGCGCATCCCATCGGCGATGGTGTCCGGCGGGGCAATTTTTATCCGTTCGCCTGCCCGCACCGACTGCCACCAGTCGTTGCTGCGCTCGGTTTCAACACCAAAGATTTTCACTTTTGGATTAATTCCTTTGGCGGCAGTGGCGCAGCCGCTGAGCAGCCCGCCGCCGCCCACCGGCGTAACAACGATATCCAACCCCGGCACATCCTGCATCAGTTCCAGTCCGGCTGTGCCCTGCCCCGCCATAATGTGCGGATGGTCGAATGGGGGAATGATGATGGCGCCGGTTCGGCGGGAAATATCGTCCGCAATGGCGGCGCGATTCTCCGTCTGGCGGTCGTGAAAAACCACCTCTGCGCCGTACCCGCGCGTGGCGGCAAGTTTCGATTGCGGGGCATCGGTGGGCATCACAATGGTGGCGGGAATGCCGAGCAGTTTCGCGGCATATGCCACGCCCTGCGCATGGTTGCCGGAGGAATATGCCACCACTCCGCGCTGTTTATCTTCGTCTGAAAGTTGACTGAGGGTGTTGTATGCGCCACGAAATTTGAACGCGCCTGCGCGCTGCAAATTTTCGGCTTTGAAAAATACGCGATAGCCAGTCATTTTATCCACCGTGCGACTGGTGAATATCGGTGTGCGGTGCGCCACCCCCGCCAGCCGTTCCGCCGCACGGAGAACATCTTCAAATGAAATGGGAAGTTTTGGGGTCATTATTTTGCTCCTAATCTAATGAATTTTCATTCCGCCAGCGATTGAAATACCGTCTGCGCGACGGTGCGCGCGGCGTCCCGGTCTGCCTCCGGCGATGTCACCACCGCGACAATTACCATATCCCCCCGAATGCCGACATACCAACTCAACGGCTCCGCGCCGGTGACATCCGGCAGGGCGAGCGCAGCGGCATCCGCAAATTGTGAGCGCCATTGTGCCGCCGTCTCCGCCGAAACCAGCCGGAGCGGGGTGTGTTCCAGCGCAGCGGGCAGCACCACCACCATCGGCGGCAATACCGAGCCGTCTCCCGCAAGCGCGGCGGTCAGCAACGCCACATGCAGCGGCGTAACAGCTATTTCGCCCGCTTTTTGCGGCAATTCGGCGGGAATTACGCCCGCTGCGGTTGGCAGCGCAAACGGAATTTCCCGGTCAAAATAGAATTGATGAACCCCGTCCGCAAGCGTCAGATTTTCCGCTGCCGCCACCGATTGCACCCGCGCCGCCAACTCGCCGAGGGGGAAAAGCCCTTGTGTGGCGCGGTTGACCAGCGGCGCGGCGGGGTCGGTGGACAGGGTATCCCAATCATCATCCAGCCGGTTCGGGTTGAAGGTGGGGCGGCTCGCCATAACTGCCAGCGCGCCCGTGTGGGCATTCAGCGCAATCACCGCGCCAGTAGCGTTGAGTTCCGCCAATCCGGTATCGGCGGCAACCTGCGCGGGCAAATCGATTGTCACGGTGATAGCTTCCCCCACCGAGGGGTGGTGCATCAGCGCATCAAGCCGGGTTTGGCGCGTTTCGCCGCGCAATTGAGCATCAAATGCGGCTTCCAGCCCGCCTGTGCCATAGCGCACGCTGTAATAGCCGGTTACGGTTGCCAGGTTGGGATAGGGATACCGCCGCACCGAAAGCCCGTCCGCCCCGGTGATGGTCTCCGCCAGCGCAACGCCGTTTTTTGCAAAAATCTTGCCACGTTTTACGCGCTGTTCGGCAATCACCCGCCGCGGATTATCGTCCCGCGCCGTCAGGTCATCCGCCCGAAAAAGCTGCCAGTACAGCAGCCCTGCGGCAGTGAGCGCAAACGCGATGATGAATGCAGTTTGGAGGTTGCGGATAGTTTGGTTCATATCTATTTTCGGGTTTCCGCTAAAACTATGCGGGAATGACACCATTTTTTGGACAATTCTTTGTATCTTTTCAAAATGTAGGGACGACCCTTGTGGTCGCCCGGTAGAGACGCCCAAATTGGGCGTTTCTACAATACCACGCCCCAATTTATTGAGAAGATACACTTCTTTCAGCAAAAATTGTGGCTTCAATCAAGTATCATCTCAATAGGTAGGGGCAGAGCAGTACTCTTGCCCCTACCTGCGGCTCAACGATTGATTGACCCCCTGAGTTCCTGTTGAACCAAAACTTTCATTCAGTTCAGTTCGATATTAATATTCTCATCCGTCAATGACCCATTTCCCGCGTCACTTTATTTTTGGATTGTATCCATCTCATCCAAAAACGCAACGCCCAACCTTTTGTTTTTTTCTTTGCCCCCACATGTGATAGATGTTATAATGGAACAAAATAATTGCAGTTTGAGGAATTACAATGACAAAATTACACAAAAGCGATGTTGAACATATTGCTCAGCTGGCGCGATTGAAACTCACCGAGGCAGAAACAGCGCTATTTCAAGAGCAGCTTTCGGCGATACTGGACTATGCCGCCGCCGTTCAGCAATTGGACACCGATGATGTTCCACCGACCACCAGCGCCATTCCGTTAACCAATGTGATGCGCCCGGATGAGTCACACGCCGGGCTTGCCACAGCCGAAGCGCTGGCAAATGCGCCCGACAGCGCCAATGATAGTTTCCGCGTAAAATCAATTTTGCCGTAACAGGATTTTCCCTATGACAAAACTATACGAACTGACCCTTGAGCAAGCTCGGCAAAAACTCCGCAGCGGCGAGATTTCGGCGGAAACATTGACCCAAAGTGTGCTGAACCGCATTTTGGCGGTGGAAGACCGCGTGCAAGCGTTCATCAGCGTGCAAGCCGATGCCGCGCTGGATGCCGCCCGCACCGCCGATACCCGCCGCGCCGCCGGTGACGATTCGCCGCTACTCGGCATACCCATCGGCATAAAAGATGCCATCATCACCCAGGGAATCCCCACCACCTGCGGCTCAAAAATTTTGGCAAATTTTGTGCCGCCATACGATGCCACCGTTACTGCCAAACTGCGCGCTGCCGGCGCCGTCATCATCGGCAAAACCAACACCGACGAATTTACTATGGGGTCATCCACCGAATTTTCCGCGTTTCATCCCACCCACAACCCGTGGGATTTGGCGCGAGTTCCGGGCGGCAGTAGTGGCGGCAGTGCCGCCGCCATCGCCGCACACGAAGCGTTGGGCGCGCTCGGCACCGATACCGGCGGCAGTATTCGCCAGCCCGCCGCCTTCTGCGGAGTGGTTGGGGTAAAACCCACCTATGGACGCGCCAGCCGGTACGGGTTAATTGCCCACGGGTCATCGCTGGACCAGCCGGGACCGCTGGCAAAATCGGTGATGGATGCCGCCATTTTGCTAAAAACCATCGCCGGACATGACCCGCACGATTCCACCAGTTTGAACGTTCCCGTCCCCGATTATCCTGCTGAGCTGCGCGAAAATCGGGGGTTTGACGGCTTAAAAATCGGCGTGCCACAGGATTATTTTTCGGCAGGATTGAATCCGGCGGTGGAAAAAGCTATTCGCGCCGCGCTGGCAGTGGCGGAAGCAAACGGCGCCCAACTGATGGAAATTTCGCTGCCGCACACCGATGTCGGTATTCCGGCATACTATCTCATCTCCACCGCCGAAGCCTCCTCTAATTTGTCGCGGTATGATGGGGTGCGGTATGGCGTGCGCGTACCCGCCGAAACGATGTGGGACACGTATTTTGAAACCCGTGCCGCCGGTTTTGGAGCGGAAGTGAAACGGCGCATTATGCTCGGCACGTATGCACTTTCGGCGGGATATTACGATGCCTATTACCTAAAAGCGCAAAACGTGCGCACGTTGATTCAACGCGATTTTGAAGCCGCGTTCGCGCAGGTGGATGTAATTTTCTCGCCCACCACCCCCGATGTGGCATTCAATTTGGGGCAAAAAATAGATGACCCGCTGCAAATGTATCTGTCGGACATTTTTACCGTTATGGCAAATCTGGCGGGGATTCCCGGCATCAGTTTGCCCGCCGGATTCACGGACACCGGCTTGCCCATCGGCTTGCAAATTTTGGGACCGGCTCTGGGTGAAAGCGTTATTTTGCGGGCGGCACACGCTTTTGAGCAAGCCACCGTATGGCATCAACGCCAGCCGGAAATTGGGTAAGCATGGCAAACAACATTTTCATTAGTTATTCCCGAAAAGATTTGGCGTTTGTAAAAAAACTCCATCACCAGCTCATCACACACGGGTTGAGCGCATGGTTTGACCAGACCGACATTCCGCCGGGCGACCATTGGCGTGAAACAATTGTACGCGCCATTAATGGCTGCAATATTTTTTTGCTGGTTTTGTCTCCTGCGGCGGTAAAATCAAAGCACGTCCGCACCGAACTTAATTTGGCAGAACGCTATCAGAAGCTGATTGTGCCGCTGGTGTGGCAGCATGCCACGCTTCCCCCGTCACTGGAATATCAGCTGGTGGGCATTCAGTATTTTGAATTTAACGCACAGCATGCAACAGATAGTTTTGCCCGGTTGGCAAACGCTCTGCAAAATGTACTCAAATCACCGCGCGAAAAATCGCTTTATTTATCCACATGGCAGCCACGCGCAGTCGATACCGCCGAAAAATATGGTCGGTGGGTTGTGGCGCAGGTGGTCACACCGTTGGCAATCAATATCATCGCGCAGGATAAAATCAACGCCGAACTGCACTGGCTTTTTGCCGCCGCCGAGCATTTTATCCGGGTTCGGCGGGGTGAGACAGCGCCCGATGCACCCGTGCCGGTGTCCATTCCATCCGGAGCGAAAACACTGCCCCCCGCCTCCAACAGGCTTCGCCCCACCGCCGATTCGTTCTCGTGGCGTATGGCAGAAAGCCGGCTTGTCAGTCTATATAAACAGATTCACACCTATTTGAACAATTTAACTTTTGAAGCGACTCAAGATGCGCAAATGAGTGACACCTCAAAAAATGCCGTCACCCGCCGTAATTCCATTAAAACCCAGCGCCAACTTATTGTGGAACGCCTTCAACGTATGGCAAAAATACTCCGTGAGCTGTATGGCGTAAGTATTTCCGCTCCGGATACGCTGGCGCATCATTTGGAAATGATGCAGCATTGACGGCTATTCATGCAGATATACTCGTGGCACGCGCGCCGCAAGACTGGTCACAACTTCGTAATTGATAGTTTCCGCCCAGCCCGCCACCTCATTTGCCGAAATTTCGGCATGCGCCTGCCGTCCGAATACCACCACTTCATCCCCTTCGCGCACAGTTTCAATCCCGCTCACATCCAGCGAGGTTTGGTCCATAGATACCCGCCCGGCGATGGGCGCGCGTTTGCCGTGAACCAGCATCGCGCCGCGATTGGAGCACAGGCGCGGATAGCCGTCGCCATAACCCACCGCCGCCAGCGCGATGGGCGTCGGTGCGGGAGTGATGAAGGTTCTGCCATATCCCACCGATGCGCCCGCCGGCAGGGTTCGCACTCGCCCGATGCGCGTCTTCAACATCATCGCCGGATGCAGGTCAACCGCCCAATCAATTTCGGGCGATGGCGGCAAGCCATACAGCGCAATTCCCAGCCGCACCATGTTAAAATATGCCGGGGGAAAAGCCATGCTCGCCGCGCTATTTGCCAAATGTTTGACGGGAATTTCGCCGCTGTCGCGTTCAATTGCCTGCGCCACTTCCAAAAAAACGCGGTGTTGTTGCCGGGTGAAGGTCTGGTCGGCTTCATCGGCGATGGCAAAATGAGAAAAAATACCCTCCAGATGCAATGATTTCAGGGCGCGAATTTCGGCGGCAAATGCCACTGCCTCCGTCGGGAGAACGCCCAACCGCCCCATACCGGAATCAATTTTAATGTGAACGGGGAACGGCTCACGGGTGGCGGCTGTATTTGCCAGCGCGCGAGCCGTTTTAGGCGACGTGATTGTCGGGGTGAGCCGATGCGCCACAACTATTTCTGCCTGCGCAGGCGGGCAGTATCCCAGCACCAGTATTCGTGCCGAAATGCCCGCCTGCCGCAAGGCAACGCCTTCATCCACCCGATTGACTGCCAGCCAATCTGCGCCCGCCGTAAGCGCGGTTTTTGCCACGGGAATAGCGCCGTGTCCATAGGCGTTTGCTTTGACCACTGCCATCGTCTTTACGCCGCGCCCCACATGCGCTTTTAATGCGTGCAAATTGTGGCGGATTGCCGCCAAATCAATTTCCGCCCATGTCAGCAACTTCGCCGTTGATGCCATTGCCGGGTCTCCTTTAAAAATGTTGGCTCAACCGGAATCCGGGGGGTAATTGCGTAGGCACTGTTTTTTTTGCTCGAATTGAACAAATTTCCCGAATTTTTGATATATTTTCTAGCCACCGGACACGTTTAAAAAATTCAAAGATAGCACACGGATGGTACAGATTACGCTGATTTTCGCTGATTTTTTGAAATATTATCTGTGACTCGTCTGAAAAAAAGGTCAAAAATTAAACCGCAAGCATCACAGAGGAAACACCGAGATACACCGAGAGAAATGAAAAAATCACCATAAAAATCTCTGTATCTCTGTGAAATCTCCGTGTTCCAACTTCCCGCTGAATAAATACGAAGGCAAAAAATAATGGAAACGGGAAAACTATGCACCTGCCGAATGTCATTCCGGAAATTCGCGCAGCAAATTATCCGGAATCCACCGTAGAAATCTATGGATTCCCGCGAAAGCGGGAATGAGATATGCAATATCCGTGAAAATCCGTATCATCCGTGCCATCTGTGTTCTATTCATTGCCCAACAACCAACTCCCGCGCGCGGGCGAACACATCATCCAGCATTTGCTGGGTGAGGCGCCCCGTTTGCGTGTTTTGGCGACTGGGGTGGTACGATGCCAGCAGATGTACCGTGCGCCCGTTCAGATTGACGAGCGCTTCCACCCTATGCCCGAATTTCAGACGCGGCACATCGAACCCATCCGCCCGCCACAGGCGCAATATATCATCGAAAGCCATTTTTCCCAACGCCATCACCACGTTCACCTGCGGCATCAATTCCCATTCGCGGCGGAGGAACGGCTGGCAGGCATTCAATTCGGCGCGAGTGGGCTTGTTTTGCGGCGGCGCACAGCGTCCAATCGCCGTGATAAACGCATCGTGCAGCCGCAAGCCATCTTCGCGGCGGCGGACGGTCGGTGCGCTGGCAAACCCTGCGCGATACAGCGCGCCAAATAGCGTGTCGCCGGAACTATCGCCGGTGAACATCTGCCCGGTGCGGTTGGAGCCGTGCGCCCCCGGTGCCAGCCCGACGATGAACAATCGCGCGGCAGGGTCGCCAAAGCCGGGGACGGGTTTGCCCCAGTAGTCCCAATCGCGGTATGCCCGGCGTTTTTCTCGCGCGACAGTTTCGCGCCAGTCAACCAGACGCGGGCAAGCGCGGCAAGTAATGATTTCAGTATTCAGCGCGCGCCATACATCGGCGTTTTCGGCGGGCGGGGTGTCGGGTAGACTTGGTGGGCAGGGGGTTGGGTTCAAGGTTTCAGGTTCCAAGTTTCAGGTTTCACGGAGCGCGCATCACACATCACGCATTGCAGTCACTATCATACCAGCAGCCGCTCCAAAAATCAAAGCCAATCCGACGTAAAATTTGGGTAAAGGTTGCTAAAGATGGCTTCTCCATATGCCGATACGATAATAGGCGCGGCTGCATAGTCTTGTTCTTTACTGAAAAGGAGGCACGATGAACAATTTGCCACAACCTACTATTGTTAACCCAGCTCCGCTGCCCACCGTGTTTTTACCCGCAGAGCGGGCATCGGATGAGAAGTTGACGGCGCAGGTATCATTTTTCGGCAAGCAGGCAGACTTAGATACATTTCTGGATGCCGTACCGGATGTGTATCTGATTTTGAATGAGGAACGGCAAATTGTTTTTGCCAACGAGCGAATGTGCGAACTGATTTCTGACCACGATTGGCAACACATTTGCGGATTGCGCCCCGGTGAAGTGTTAAATTGCGTGCATGCAGCAGAAACCGATGGCGGGTGCGGCACAACCGAGTTTTGCCGCACGTGCGGCGCGGCGCAGGCAATTTTATCCAGTTTAAGAGGGACCGCCACTGAAAAAGAATGCCGCATTATTCAAAAAGATGGGAACGCGCTCGATTTGCGGGTGTGGACGACCCCCACCGATATTGGTGGTTCCAGATTCACCATTTTTTCAGTGCAGGATATTGCCGATGGAAAACGGCGGCAGGTGCTGGAACGACTCTTTTTCCATGATATTTTGAATACGGCGGGGGTGCTGCGCGGGGTTTCGGAATTGCTGGAAGGGGCGACGGTTGATGAAATGGAAGGATTGCACGAAATGGTGTCTGTGTTGTCTGAAAGGTTGATTGACGAAATTCAGGCGCAAAAAGATTTAATAGCGGCGGAAAACGGCGACCTGACCCCGCTGCGAAACATTATCGATGCTCATAAATTTCTACAGGAACTGGTGAAATCTTATACCATCCATTCTGCGGCAGAAGGAAAAATCATCAAATTAGCGTCAGAATTGCCGCCAGCGTTGATTGTGTCTGACCGGCGATTGCTGGGGCGGGTGTTGGGCAATATGATAAAAAATGGTCTTGAAGCCATTTCGAGGGGCGACATCGTTACGGTGGGGTATGCGCTGTCGGATGTCTCGATAGAATTTTGGGTACACAACGCAACGTTTATGCCGCGAAATGTGCAATTGCAAGTATTCCAGCGGTCATTTTCAACCAAAGGCGCCGGACGCGGTCTGGGTACATACAGCATCAAACTGCTCACCGAGCGATATTTAGAGGGGAAAGTGCGGTTTACCACCGGTAAAACGGAGGGAACCACATTCTTTGCGGCATATCCCCGCGAAGTATAAAAAGTTCCATCACGAGTGAATCATCAGCAACCCACACAGGAGGCGCGAATGAACCGGCAACAACATATTTTAGTTGTTGATGATATGGCAACTTCAACAAAAATGATGTCAGTTATGTTAACCCATGCCAATTATGAGGTTACAGCGTTCAATAATTCAATCGAGGCTTTTCAATGGTTACAACTGCCGGCCAATCAACCGGACTTAATTGTAACCGATTTGAATATGCCCGGTTTAACCGGAACTCAATTGGCGCGGCAAATACGAAAAATTGACAGATTGACATATGTTCCCATCTTGGTATTAAGCGCAATAACCGACAAAACTCAGGTGCTGGCAAGTTTGCAAGCGGGTGCGAATGATTATATGCTAAAACCTGTGCGCGCTCACGATTTGGTACAGCGGGTGGAATCATTGTTGAACCGCGTCGAAGATGATACTGCGCCGGGGCAATCAGCCGACATGATGCTGGCAATGGCGACATTTAGTTTGCGGGGTGGGGTGGGAACCACGTCTTTGGCAGTAAATTTGGCAATTGCGTTTCAGCAACTGTGGGGGAAAAATACGTTGTTGTTTGATGTCGCATCCAAAAATTCACACAGCGCACTGTGGCTTGGGCTTAAACCAAAAAAAACATTGGCAAATCTGGCGCAAAGCAATGGCACGCACGTTACCGCAACCAATGTGGAATCACTGCTATTAAAGCACAATTCGGGAATTTCGGTGTTGCCCGCCCCGATTTTCGCCTACGATTCCGCCAAAATCACCGATGCGATGATAGCGGATGTCTGGACGGTATTGAGCAAGAAATTCACCTTTATAGTGGTGGATGCGGGCAGTGATGTGACTCCGGCGGCGTATGCGGCTATGACGCGCTGTCACAACACGTTATTGGTATTGACTCCTGAAAAAGGGTCGCTGGCAGCAGCGGAATATGCCATCAATTTGGCAAAGCAACTGAAATACAATACGAGCAACATTGTGCCGGTACTGAATCAGCTTTTTCCCAGCGGTGGATTATCACAAAACGTAGTTGAAGACACATTGCATCAGCCTATTAAATCAGTGATTCCCCATGATGCGGTGGGGTTTGTGGATGCCATCAACAGCGCCACACCTTTGGTCATGGCAAATCCAATGGCAGAGGCAAGTATGGCAATCGCCAAATTGGCGTACGAACTCAGTCCCGACGGGCTGAAACTGGATGTGCCGGAAGATGCATCGGAATTGTTAAAAAATGTGCAAAAACAGGTTGCCTGATGGCGAAAATGGCGAAACATGATAAATCTCATATTCTGGTGGTAGATGATAATCCGACATCAACCAAAATGATGAGCATTTTGCTCACCAAAGAAGGGTATCAGGTAACCGTAAAAAATGACCCGGTTGATGCATTAAAATGGTTGCGTAATCCGATCAATCGTCCTGCGCTGATGATTTCTGACCTGAATATGCCGGGGATAAATGGACATGAGCTGGTGGGACGCATAAAAAAAGACCCGTCGCTGGGTTATTTGCCAATTATTATGCTCACGGCGCAGCACGATATGACGCAGAAAGTGGCTGGGTTTGAGGCAGGCGTGGACGATTATTTGACCAAACCGGTCAGCAGTACCGAGTTGCTGTTGCGGATTCGGGCACTGTTGGCGCGAGCACAGGCGGCATCTAACCCGGAAACACGGTTGGACGGGCAAGTGTTCACCGTGTTCAGCTTGCGCGGTGGCGTGGGAACCAGCACCCTTGCGGTGAATTTGGCGGTGGCGCTGGCGCAACTGTGGCAAACTAAAGTTCCGCTGGTTGATTTGAACTTGCAAAATGGGCACTGCGCGCTGATGCTCGACACTAAACCCCAAAATACCATCGTGCAATTGGCGCAGACCAATGTGGATGAAATTGATATTGAGTTGATTGAAAAGCTGTTGCATCCTCACCCGACGCAGGTTGCCGTGCTGCCTGCTCCCCTTACGGCTGCCGAAGCCGAATTGATTGAGCCGGAGATTGTTCAGCAGGTGTTGCCGTATCTGCGGGTGGAATATCCGTTTACGGTGGTGGATGCGGGGTCGCATTTGGATGAAATTTCGTTAGCCGCGTTGGACGCCAGCACCCATATTCTGCTGACCGTTGCCCCGGAACTGGCATCTTTAAAGGCGGCATCGGATGCGATGCGAATTTTTGCACAGTTGGATTATACAGCGGATAGAATTTTCCCTGTTTTGAATACCCCGTTTGCCAAAGGGGGTATTTCGCAAAAAGCGGTGGAAGCGGCAGTGGGGGCAAAAGTGCGGATGGTGCTGCCGTATGGTGGTGAGGCGATAGTGAAAGCCATCAATGCCGGCAAACCGATTGTCGCCGCGCAGCCGAATTTGGCAACCAGTAAAGCCATTGCCGGTCTTGCGTTTCAATTTAGCCCTGATGAGTTGAAACAAAATCCACCGGAACGCCCCTCGCCATTGTTGCGCTATTTCCTCGGATAAAACTCCGGAATTGGTACCACCGACTGCAGATTTGTCATAATTTTATTCCCTTTGCATAAATAATTTAATTTAAACTTGTGCAGGTTGACGAAAAAACATTTTTGTTGTAACCTTTCGGTACCCTGTGTCTAATGTATGTACCATCCCGGCAGGGATTTCGTAACCTCATCCCTTGCTGCGGTTTTTAAAATTTATATCCCTGTTTCATACCCATTCAGCGTGGTATGCACCAGGGCAATCATTGAAGATTGAGGAGGCAAAAAACAACTGATGACTTTCTCGTTACCTACTCAGATGACTCAGATTTTATCGCCGGATGGTAAATTGGTCGGCGACCCACCGGAACTTTCTCCTGATGATTTGGTGGCGTTTTATCGCTGGATGATATTCGGACGGATTTTTTCAGACCGAATGGTGGCATTGCAGCGTCAGGGGCGAATGGGAACATTTGCGCCGCTCAATGGGCAAGAAGCCGCCAGTGTCGGCTTGGCAGCTCCTCTGCTCCACGAAGATTGGTTGGTGGGCGGCTACCGCGAAGCAATTTCTTTTTTTATGAAAGGCATTCCTGTAAATGCGCTGATGGAACAGTGGGCAGGGTATATCCCCATTAGCTATTCTCCCTCCACCAACGTCATGCCCATCCAAGTGGTGCTTGCCTGCCAAATGCCCCATGCGGTGGGCATGGCAATGGCATTGCAATACAAAAAACAACCCAATGCCGTCGTTGCCGTCATTGGCGATGGGGCAACATCCGAAGGTGATTTTAATGAGTCGCTGAATTTTGCCGGGGCATTTAAAGCGCCGTTGGTGACTGTGGTTCAAAATAACGGTTGGGCGATTTCTGTGCCGCGCAAAAAACAAACCGCTGCCGAATATATTGCCCATCGCGGACCTGCGTTTGGGATGCCCGGTTATGTGGTAGATGGCAACGATGTGTTTGCCGTGTATAAAACCGTGGAAACATGTCTGGAACGCGCCCGCGCCGGCGAAGGTCCGTCGCTGATAGAAGTTATCACCTACCGTATGGGCGCGCACACCACCGCCGACGACCCGACAAAATATCGCCCCGCCGAAGAATTGGCGGAATGGGAAAAGAAAGACCCCATCGCCCGTTACAAAAACTACCTGCGCACGCTTGGTTTGCTGGACGATGCAAAAGAAGCCGATATTGAAGCAGAAGTACGGGGCGAATTGCAAACTGCTGTCGAGCGGTACGAATCTGAACGCCCTGCCCAACGCACCGAAAAATATTTCGATTTGGTATTTAACGATACGCCACCCCAATTGGCGCGTCAACGTGATGAACTGATGCAATTTTTAAACCGGGAGCGATAGCTATGCCAAAGTGGACAATGGTAAAAGCAATAAACAATGCGTTGGCAATAAAATTGGAACAAGACCATGATGTGTTGATTTTTGGTGAAGATGTGGGCAAAAACGGCGGCGTTTTTCGTGTAACGGATGGGCTGCAACGGAAATTTGGCGATGACCGGGTGTTCGATACCCCGCTGGCAGAATCGGCTATTATCGGTTCCGCAGTGGGTATGGCGGCGTTCGGGTTGCGTCCCATCCCGGAAATTCAGTTTGCCGGATTCACTTATTTGGCATTCCATCAAATTGCCGCCCAAGTGGCACGAATGCACTTCCGCTCCAGCGGCACGGTCAATATGTCAATGGTTATTCGCGCGCCGTTTGGCGGCGGAGTGCGGACGCCTGAATTGCACGCCGACAGCGTGGAAGCGTTGTATATGCAAGTGCAGGGATTGAAAGTTATCATTCCCGCCACGCCGTATGACGCCAAAGGGTTGCTCATTTCTGCCATCGAAGACCCCGACCCGGTTCTGTTTTTGGAACACATGAAACTTTACCGCTCGTTCCGGCAAGAAGTTCCCGCCGAACATTACACCGTGCCCATCGGCAAAGCGGCAACCGTGCGCAAAGGGTCCGACATCTCGGTGGTAGCCTATGGCGCCATGGTGCAATCATCGCTCAAAGCTGCCGAAATGGTTGAGCAGAAACTCGGCGCATCGGTGGAAGTAATTGACCTGCGAACCATCGCCCCGCTGGACGAAGCGACCATCGTCAATTCGGTCACTAAAACGGGACGCGCCGTGGTGGTGCAGGAAGGTCCGCGTTCCGGCGGGGTGGCGGCAGAAATCGTCGCGGTTATCAATGAGCAGGCGCTCTATTCACTGTATAAACCCGTCCTGCGGGTGACATCTCCCGATGGCCCGTATCCGTTCACCGTGATGGAAGATGACATTCTGCCATCGCCGGAACGCATCGCCGCCGCCATCGAAACCACGCTGGAGCCGTGATGCGTGGAGATTGGTAATTGGAGATTTGCTGACCGCTGAAAACTGACTGCAACTTTGAACTTGAAACCTAAAAACTTGAAACCCGAAACACCGTGGAGAAAGCTATGTTTGAATTTAAACTGCCGGATGTCGGCGAAGGTATTTTTGAAGCCGAAATTTTAGATTGGTTGGTAAAAGAAGGCGATACCATTGAACAGGATCAGGTTATTCTGGAAATCCAAACCGATAAAGCGGTGGTAGAAATTCCATCACCGGTGGCGGGAACTATCCGGAAAATTGTGGCGCAACCGGGCGTCATGTCGAATGTCGGCGATTTGCTGGTTATCATCGCCACCGAAGTGGGCGCAAATCTGCCCCCCGCCGACCCAAATAAAACCACCGCGCAAGTGCCCGCCATGCAGCAGCACAGCGTGATGACCGCACCGGAAACCAAACCTCGCGGCGGCAACGGCAAAACCAAACCCGCTCCCGTGCTTGCCCCCGCGCCGGTTCCCGCCGGAATTTTAGACCCCCATCGCCGGGTGCTGGCAGCGCCCGCCGTCCGAAAATTAGCGCTGGAGATGGGTATCAATTTGGCGCAAGTGCCGGGCAGTGGTCCCGCCGGGCGAATTTTACTGTCTGACCTAAAACAATTTTCTGTCCAGCCTCAGCCCGAACCGGCAGCCGCACCCCCTGCGCCGCCGCACCCTGCTGCTCCGACCGCCCCCCCCCCGCTCACGCCCGCGATTCCCGACCGCATCGCCGTGCCGTCTGTTTCCACCGCCGAGGAATCGGTGGCAGAAGAGCCGTTGCGCGGGTTGCGCCGCCGCATCGCCGAGCGCATGGAAGTCACGCTGCGGGTGCCGGCGGTCAGCACCTTCCGCGAAATTGAAGTGGGCAAATTGGTCGAAATGCGAAAACGGCTCAAACCGATTGCCGCCGCGCAAAATCTATCGCTCACGTTTATGCCGTTTTTCATCAAAGCCGCCACCATCGCCCTGAAAGAATTTCCGTATTTTAACGCCACGCTCAATATGGACACCCAGAAAATCATTCGCCACAACTATTACCATATCGGCATTGCCACCGCCACCGATGACGGGCTGCTGGTGCCGGTCATCAAACACGCCGACAAAATGACTATTTTGGAAATCGCATCGGAATTAACCCGCCTGCGCATGCTGGCGGAACGCCGCAAACTTGCCCCCGATGAGCTGTCCGGTTCCACGTTCTCCATCACCAATTATGGCAGTTACAACGGTTGGATGGGTACACCCATCATCAATCCGCCCGAAGTGGCAATTATGGGTGTGGGGCGCATCATCGAAAAACCGGTCGCCATCAACGGCGAGCTTGCCATCCGTCCGGTGCTGCCGCTGTCGCTCAGTTTTGACCATCGACTGATTGATGGCGCGGCGGGCGAAAAATTCGCCGAACGGCTGCAAGCCCTGCTTGGCAATCCCGATACCCTGCTGCTGGAGATGCGCTGATGGTTGTGGGCGATATGGCAACCGGCGTGGATGTGGTGGTGCTGGGTGCGGGTCCCGCGGGCTATGTGTCCGCTATTCGCGCCGCACAACTGGGCAAAGAAACCGTCATTGTGGAACCAAACAGCATCGGCGGGGTGTGCCTGAATGTGGGCTGCATCCCGTCAAAAGCGTTGCTCACTGCCGCCGACCGGGTGTGGCAAGCGCGAAGTTCCGCCGGAATGGGCATTTCCGCCGACGTGACAGTGGATTTGCCGCAGATGCAGCAGTGGGCGCAAAGTGTGGTTGACCGGCTGGTGAAAGGCGTTGGGCAATTGCTCACCGGCAATGGCGTGGAAATTGTGCATGGCACGGGCTGGTTTATGGATGACCATGAAATTCGGATTGAAGGCGAATACGGCGCGAAGCGGTATTCGTTTGAGCAATGTATCATCGCTACCGGCGGCAGTCCCGCCCCGCACCCCGATTTGTCGTTCGATGGCGAGCGTGTGCTCACCCCGCAGGCGGCATACCGGCTGACCGAATTGCCGGAGCGTGTCGCGGTGGTCGGCACGGATTATATCGCTGTGGAAGTGGCAACCTTTTTTGGCAAATTGGGCGTGCCGGTGCATCTGCTGCTGTCCGATGAGAAATTTGCTCTGCCCGAATTTGATAGCTCCGTGCGGCGGCATCTCAAAAGTCACCTAAAAAAAATCGGCATCATTATTGAACCGAATGTGACCGACCCTGCCGCCGCCACTGCCGATGAACCGCTGGTGGTGGTGTCGAATGGCATTGTGCCCAACACTGCCAATTTGCATTTGGACGCGGTGAATGTCCAGCCGGATAAAAACGGGTTCATTCCGGTGGATAACCGGATGCAAACATCCAATCCGATGGTTTTTGCGGTGGGTGATGTGACCGGCACGGCGGGTATGGCTGACCGGGCGATGAAACAGGGGAAAGTCGCGGCCGCCGTGATTGCCGGGCAAGCAGCGGAATATGCCCCGCAAGCGATGTCGAAAGTGGTGTGGACCGAGCCGGAAATCGCAGCGGTCGGTCTCACCGTGGTGGAAGCCGAAGCCGCCGGATATGCCGTGCGGACGGGACATTTCCCGATGGCGGCAAACGGGCGCGCGCTGATGTTGAACGGCGGTGCAGGGTTTGTATCTACCGTTGCCGAAAAGGAAAGCGGCGTGCTGTTGGGGGCGACAATTGTCGGTCCGCGCGCGGCGGAACTCATCGGCGAAATGGCGCTGGCGCTGGAAATGGGCGCGACGCTCATTGATGTGGCGGAAACGCTGCACCTGCATCCCGGCGTCAGCGAAACGGTACAGGAGTCGGCGGAGGGTGCGCTCGGCACAGTGGTGCACATTATGCACAAAAAATAACCGCTGACGGTATCCAAAATTTGCATTCCCCATATTCAAACAGCTACAATAGCTCCCGTGTGATTTTTACGCGGGAGCTATCTCCATCTCTCAAAATCTCTGTACACCGATGAAGGTAAAATATGACGCCCACTTCAACCGACCGTTTTTCTGTGCCATGGCAAATCGGCATCACCACTGTCAGCCGCATTTTTATAAATACCGCCCGGCGGTTCGCGTATCCGTTCGCCTCGGTGTTGAGCGCGGGATTGGGCGTGCCGCTCCGTTCCATCAGCGCGATGATTGCCGCATTGCAAGCGGTGAATGTACTCGGCGGGATACTTGGTCCGCTGGGCGATCGCTTTGGCTACCGGCGGATGATGCTGGCGGGGATGGTACTGCTGGCGGGGGGAATGCTGCTCGGTGCACTGGTGCCGGTCTATTTTGCGGTGCTGGTGGGGCTGGCGGTTGCCAGTTTGGGCAAAAGTGTTTTCGACCCGGCGATGCAGGCTTATATCGGCTTGCGTGTGCCGTATGAGCGGCGCGGCGTGGCTATCGGCGTCACCGAATTGAGTTGGGCGGGCAGTACCATCATCGGTATTCCGCTCATTTCGCTGCTGATTGACCGCACCGACTGGCGCGCCCCCTTTTGGTCGTTGGGCGTGGTTGGCGTGCTGGGGATTATTGCCATTGCCATTGCCATTCCCGCCGAGAATAATCATCACCGCGTGTTGTCCCCGCCGAATTACGGGCTGGCATGGCGCACACTCTTTCGCTCGCCGGTGGCGTTGGGGGCATTGGGCTTTGCCTTTTTTGTCAGCTTGGCGAATGATGCGGTGTTCGTGTCGTATGGCGTTTGGCTGCAAACCGATTTTTCGCTGGGAATTGTGGCGCTCGGTATGGCAACCACGGTTATCGGCGCGGCGGAATTGCTGGGAGAATCGGGCACGGTACTTTTGGCAGACCGTATCGGGTTACGGCGCGCATTATTTGGCGGATTGATACTTTCCACGGTGAGCTATGCGCTGTTGCCGCTCATTGCCCAATCGCTGCCGCTGGCGCTGGCGGGGCTGTTTTTGGTGTTCATTAGCTTTGAATTTACGTATGTGGTGTCGGTATCAGTTTTTACGGAAGTGCTGCCTTCGGCGCGGAGTACGATGATGGCAAGTGTGCAGGCTGTCGGCGGGTTGGGGCGGGTGTTCGGTGCGCTGCTGGGTGGCTTGCTGTGGACGGTCGGCGGGGTAGAATCGGTCGGTTTGGCGGCGGCGGGAGTCAGTGCAGTGGCGTTGATTTCGCTGTGGGGGGGACTGCGGTCGCGCTGAAAACAGACTGCGCTCGGCGGCGGGTGTGGGCATAATAGCTATCAAACTATCAGTCCCAAGTTCAATGTTTCAAGTCCAAAGTCATCACGCATCACGCTTTCACGCGATACAAATGACAAAGGGCGAATGACAAATCTCCAATACCTAATCTCACGTTTCACGAGTGATGAATAACGGGTAGTGGTTATAGGATAACCGGTAGAGTGCTACGTTTGAAAATGGATTTTGTCTGTCATTCCCGCATGCTTTAAGCGGGAATCCACGCTTGAGACCCTGATGGATGCCCGATAACTACATTCGGGCATGACAATCATTCTGAATAGGTTATCAGTCAATATGTTACCACTACCGAATAACGGATGGACAAATGTAACTCCGCAACCCAAACGTGAAAGTGGGCAGGCGAGAAAGTGAAACTTTGGATTTGAGACTTGAGATTTGAGACCTGAAACCTTGAACTTTGAACCTGAAACCTTTTTTGGAGAGTGCGCAATGAGCAAACAGAAATCAAAACAAAAACGATTGGCGGTACTCACCAGTGGTGGCGACGCGCAGGGAATGAATGCAGCGGTGCGGGCGGTGGTTCGCACCGCGCTGGAAAATAATGTTGAAGTTTATGCCATCAAAGAAGGCTATTATGGTATGGTTGTCGGGGGTGATTATATTGTGCCGATGCACTGGGGGTCTGTGGGAGGCATTTTGCAGCGGGGCGGCACCATTGTTGGCACGGCGCGCTGTGTCGAATTTCGCACCCGCGATGGGCGGCGGCAGGCAGCGTTTAATTTGCTCACCCACCAAATTGACAATCTGGTCATCATCGGTGGCGACGGCAGTCTCACCGGGGCGCATATCTTTCGTCAAGAGTGGCAATCGTTATTGACGGAATTGCTGGAACGGGGACTCATCACTCAAGAAACTGCCGATAGTCATCCCAAACTGAATATTGTGGGGTTGGTTGGGTCTATTGACAATGATATGTTCGGCACAGATATGACCATCGGCACAGATACCGCCTTACATCGCATCACGGAAGCGGTGGATGCCATCAGCAGCACCGCCGCCAGCCATCAGCGCACATTTGTGGTGGAAGTGATGGGGCGGCATTGCGGATATTTGGCACTTATGGGGGCGCTGGCAACCGGCGCCGACTGGGCGCTCATCCCCGAAAGTCCGCCGGATGTGGCTGATTGGGAAGAAAAAATGTGCGAGGTGTTGAAACACGGGCGCGAAACCGGCAAACGCGACAGCATTGTCATTGTGGCAGAGGGTGCTATTGACCGTGACGGCAATCCCATCACCAGTCAGCATGTTAAAAAAGTACTAGAAGAAAAATTAAAAGAGGATGTACGCATTACAGTGTTGGGGCATGTTCAGCGGGGAGGGGCGCCGTCATCATACGACCGCACTATGAGTACCCAATTGGGCTATGCGGCTGTTGAAGAATTGCTGCAAGCTTCACCCGAATATGAACCACAACTCATCGGTATGCGAAACAACCGCATTACCCACACGCCGTTGATGCGCTGCGTGGAGCAGTCGCATGCGGTGGCAGAAGCCATCAACGCTCGCAATTTTAAGGCGGCGCTGCGGTTGCGCGGCACCAGCTTTCAGGAAAGTTTCCGTACCCTCCGCACCTTGGTTCGCGCTCTGCCCCACGACCCCGTGCCGGGACAAAAACGGTATCGTTTTGGGGTGATGAACATTGGCGCACCCGCACCCGGTATGAACACCGCCGTGCGGGCGGCAGTGCGACTCGGGCTGGATAAAGGGCACGAAATGGTCGGTATCCATAATGGTGTGCCCGGATTTGTGGACGGGCAGATTGAAGATTTCAATTGGATGAGTGTTGCCGGTTGGGCGCTGCGTGGCGGGGCAGAGTTGGGAACCAATCGTATCTTGCCCCACGGCAGCGATTTTTATGCGATGGCGCGTGCCATCGAAGATCATCGGCTGGATGGATTGCTTGTTATTGGCGGCTGGACGGCATACGAAAGCGCGTACCGGCTGTTCCGCGAACGGAACAATTTCCCCGCATTTAAAATTCCAATAATCTGTATGCCGGCATCCATTGATAATAACTTGCCCGGTTCCGAATTGAGCATCGGGGCGGACACCGCACTCAATAACATAATAGAAGCCGTGGACAAAATAAAACAATCGGCGGTGGCATCGCAGCGATGTTTTGTCGTCGAAGTGATGGGGCACAATTGTGGCTATCTGGCGCTGATAGGTGGGTTGGCAACCGGCGCGGAGCGAGTATATTTGCCGGAAGAAGGCATTACGCTCCACGACCTGCAACTTGATGTGGAACATCTGAAAAATAGTTTTCGCAAAGGAAAACGATTGGGATTGATGATTCGCAGTGAAAATGCCAACGCCATTTACACCACCAATTTCATTGAAGCGTTGTTTGAGGAAGAAGGGCATGATTTGTTTGAAGTGCGGCATTCCATTTTGGGACATTTGCAGCAGGGGGGAAGCCCCACCCCATTTGACCGTATTTTGGCAACGCGGTTCGCATTGCACTGTGTTGACCGTCTGATTGAGGATGTGGAACGGGAGTCTCCGGCGGCGAGTTTCATCGGTTTGGAAGAAGGGCACGTGCGTTTTAATCAACTTGAAGATATGCCGCGCATGAGTGATAGAACCGTACAGCGCCCCAAAGAACAGTGGTGGATGTCTCTGCGCCCCATTGCGCGGGTAATGGCACAACCCTGCCCGCATTGGGATTGCGGAGAAGACGGCGAATAAAAGGACATGTAGGTTCACCTTGGAAAAAGCCGCCCGATTTCGGGCGGCTTTTTGGTTGTATACTCGTCTGCATCATAAAAGACCATTTGAGGCGTAGGGGCAGAGCATTGCTCTGCAAGGCGGGCGCAAACGCATAGGTGTCCCCACCCACCGCCATTGCCACCGAAAATTCAACCTATGATGTTCATTCATAGTGCAGTGCAGTATAACGGTTGCTGCGGTCGGCGCGTTCTGCTGCGGGGGCAGCGTGTTTCAGCATATCAAAAGCTCGCTGACGGAAGATACGCCGCCGTGAATGTCCCGCATTGGCATACACCACTTCGCGGATTTTTTCGTGAGCAAAAGCATACGGGTAATCGGAATTATGGGTTTCCACGATGAACTTTCGACGCAATAAGATATCCAGCGTAGATAGCCCATCCATTTCAGACACCCCTGCAATATCACACATTTCCTTAAAACGGAAATTACGTTCCAATACCGAGGCGGCAGTCAACATCGCGCGACCGGTTTCATCCAACGCCTCTAGTCGAGATAGCAGCGCTTTGTGAATGCTGGCCGGTAATGCAATGCCGCCTTTAATGTGAGCCAGTATAGCGGGCACATCAACCTGCGGCGGCGATAAATCCAGACGGTCTGTCAGCAGCGCCAGTGTTTCAACGATAAAAAATGGATTTCCATCCGTCTCATTGTAAATATGATGTGCTACTGCCGCAATATCGGACGTGGGTTCACTTGCACCGAGCCACGCTTGCACCAATTCTAGTGTGGCGGAAGCGGACAACCGTCCCAGCGAAAGTTGAGTCGTGGACACAGTCGGCTGTAATGAGACAAGCCAGTTTTGCGGTCGGATATTCACCGTCATTTGTTCCGGGAGGAGGCTGAAAATTAGTAGCATATTCGATTGATTACTTTTGCCGCGTTGCACTAAATATTGTAACAAATCGAGTGACGCATCATCTGCCCACTGCCAATTGTCCAGACAAAAAACAAGTGGCAGACGGCTGTTGCCGCAGAGCGAGTCGCAAAAGCGGAAAACACCTTCGAATAATTTTGGCGTTGAAAGCCCATTTTCTGCGGGAAATATCTCTTGTTTCAGCGCAGGTTGGGTGGCTCGCAACTCCGGTAAAAGATGTGATAATTCTGCCAGCCAGATATTATCCAAACGGTTATTGAATGACCCATCAAGTGCCATCCATCTGCGTAGCGCATCAATCACGGGTTGATAGGGTAGGTTTCCCCTCGTTTCAAATGTTTGCCCATAAAGAATATTTCCCCCCTGCAACGATACCCAGTCGAGAAAATCAGTGAGCAGGCGTGTTTTTCCGACCCCCGTTTCACCCGAAACGACAATCGATTGCAATTGCCCATCTTCCATTTGAAAGGCGTTGACCATTTGCGCAAATTCATCGGCGCGTCCGACCAGCGGCAACGTGACATTCATGCCGGCAGAAGCTGCGCCGGTGTGAGATGGATGTGGCATGGTTAAATTGCCATTTTTGATGCGTTCGGCAAGCTGAAGTGTTTCTGGCGATGGTGGCACATTATACTCTTCTGCCAGAGTCTTTTTTGCGGAACGGAAAACTTGCAGTGCGGTGCCACGTTCTCCAGAAAGGTAATGCCCCTGCATCAAACAACGAATTCCCACTTCGTCGGCTGGGGCGTGCTGTACCCATTGCTGTGCCGTGGCGATGGCTTCTGCCAGCGCGTGATGTTTCAAATAGTAGTGGCTGAGACAGTTAAAGAGAAAGACCGCATTGCGTTGCCATTTTTCGCGCTGAACGGTAATCCAAAAATCAAACTCCGGCGTGTTTGGCACACTGAATGCATCTAAAAACGGCGCATAATAGTTCTTGATTGCGCTGTGTACCTGAGGCGGGGAAATAACCTGATCATTTTGTTGGATGGCATGGATAGCCTGCGTGACACTATCGCAGTCTAAAAATGTGGCTGTATCTGCAACAAATTTGATGGTGTTCGGTGTAGCGACGATGATTTCATCAATGGGTGAAAGCGCGGCGCGCATCCGTGCCAGTGCATTCCGCAGCGATGCTTGCGCGGAGGTTGTCCCGCTGCGGGGCCAAAGCAATGACATCAATTTAGGGCGCGGTTGCGGTGTTCCCTCTGTTACCAAATAAATAAAGAGCGCCAATGATTTTTGGGTAGCAAATTTTATTGTCTGCCCGTTTTTTGAGATAGTTGGTGTTCCAAATAACCGAATGGAGAGACCCTGAATCATACGCGGTATCACTCACTTGTTACGCCAGATGTGCCTGTGGTTCGATGTTTGTTACGTAGCCTTTACGTTTAGAGAAGGATACTATACTCAACCGCGGCGCAATAGTCAATGCGGTTGCATTATGCCAGCAGAAAACCGAAGTCGTTACGTTTGCGGAGTTTTTAGAAAAATATTGTTACGCTGTTGTTACGCCGATCTTTTATACTGTTAATTGAGGCGATAAACCAAATTGAAATGTATGAAAGAGGTGAACGTATGCAAAAGTTAACGTCAGCGCAACCGCCTGCCAGTAGTTCGGCGATGGCGACGCAACCCAATACCGAAAGCCGCAACGATGTGCTTGTGGCAAAAGTGCCGCAGGGATTTGAAACCAACATCAATGTCCGCATTGTTCCCGGACGGGATATTGCATTTCCACCGGAGGCATTCGGTTGTCAGCCACGCGGCAATAGACCCGCCCGCCCAACCGTAGCAGTGAAAATTCCGGATGCCCTGGTTGCCAAACTGAAAGGCAGCAACAAAGCGATGGTGAAATGGCTTGCCAAAGACGAAGCCAATGCAAATCTGTTTCTTGCCCGTCCCGTAGACGCGATGGTTGAGGCGGGGATTGACCTGACCCGCGCCGAGCAGAAACTGCTGGCGAGAACACACCGCACCGTGCGCGAAACTGCCGTTCTCCCGCCGGGGGCTGTTGTGACGGAATTGGCGACATCGGTGCATCCGCGCGGGCGCATCGGCAAAATTCGCCCCAAACCATCCAAAAAGCGTCCAACTGAAGCCGAGTGTGGTCCAACTGAAAAGAGAAAGGAGTAGATTATGGCTCTCGACAGAACATCCGGATTTGATATGCTCGTTCAGATTTCTGAAACGGAACTGAACACCCAGCTTGCCACCGCTTTTTTGGCGGGAAGTATCTTCCCCTCAGCGATGACTGTGCCGGTGAATATTGGTGGGGTGGTGGGTACTGCCGATTTGAATTTTAACACACCCGTTGCCGACCTTGACCGTCCCCGTCCGCAAATGGGCATTACGGTGCCATTTGTCAATTCGCAATTGCAAATTACCGCGCCGGTGGCTGCCACCATTTCTCCCCTCGGTGGCGATATTGTTATCGTTGACCGCATCGACATGGTAACACAGGGCGCCACCCAACTGGCACGCATGGATTTCACCGGGGGCGCACCGGTGGTGACGGTTAGTTTTGATGCACCGTCACAAGCCATTCTGGTTCCGGCGCTGGCGGTGACGGGAATGACGCTCGCACAGGCAGAAGCTATGATGGCGGGCATTGTGGTGACGCAACTACAGACGCAGGTGCAGCAAATTGATTTGACCCCCGCCATTCCGGTGGCGGATGATACCGACCCGACCACGATTTTCGATATTGATGTGACGACCGTCAACGATACTGCTGCGATAGACCGCGACTGCATTACTTTTGGCGTGCGCATGGCAAATGACTCAGGCGGCAATATCAATAATGTATCCAGCAGTTTCATTCCCGCCGGTAGCGAATCGCTGGTGATGATGAGTAATTTTTGGCTGTTGGCGCGGGTGATGCGTCCTCGTGTCGCGGCGGCGATGGGGCGTCCGGTGACAGATTTCGACACGCCGCTGCGTTTGAACCGCAATGTTCCCGCACCCGGCGGGCAGGGCACACTCACTCGACTGGATGCGCGCGTGGAA
>CAYZQQ010000003.1:0-30612 GCA_964480075.1 uncultured Anaerolineaceae bacterium | reverse complement strand
CACCCGAACAGTATGGGCAAATCCGCGCGGGACGCTATCCAACCCCAGCCGGTGCGGAATCCCCGCCAGCCATGGAATTGCGCCCACTACCGGCGAGCGGTCGAGCGTAACTGCCAAATCGTATTGCTGACGGCGCAACAATTGCGCCAGCAGTCGCACATCGCGCCAACTATATTCGCCCTGCCCCACTCGCCCGGTGTCAATTATTTTTCGCACGCGGGGATTGTGTTGCAATACAGATTTACTCCAACTGCCAACCGCCACATCAATATCCGCTTGTGGAAACCGATGATTCAGCGCTGCCAATGCCGGTGTTGCCAATATCACATCGCCCAAACAGCACGGTTTGAGTACCACAATTGACCGCGGGCGCGCGGGTAACGGTTGCCGGGGGAAGAACGGACGCAACAGATGCCCCAACGCGGTGATGAGCCATGCTTTTTCCATAACAATATCCCTCTGCATAACCAATATGCTCTGAAATTGTAATGGCAAGCCGCACCCGTGCCAAATATCGCATCCATCAATGACACGTTATCGGCACACCCTTTTTCGGGAGGATGCGTTTCACATTTTAGGCAGGATTCTTGAAAATTTGGCAAGAAACTTATATCATTCCCGCGAAAGCGAGAATCCATAGTTCTGTGGTTTGGATACCGGATATTTTCCTCCGAAAAATTCCGGTATGACATATCTCAACCATCATTCGCCCCAAACCTGAAACACACCCTTTTTCGGGAGCAAAAATCGCAAAAATCAGCGAGATGATGTAAAATACAATGGACGTACTGAATTATGGTACGATAATGAACAAATAAGGTGAACAATGGAACTGAAACCGGCATATATTACAATTGTAGAGGGGCCTCCTCCCGATTTCGAAGAAGTAACCAATCGATGGTCAGCCAGTGTTTTGGAAGGCACAACGTTGAACCAAACTGCGCTGGTACAAATGCGCACGTTTGACGGACCAAAACTCATTAAACGTTGCCAAAATGCATGGGCAGAAGAGCGTCCGGCACGGCTCAACTTCCCACTCGGCGATGGCTCGCGCGGGGAGTTGGATATTGTTGCCGCCCGATGGGAAGCGGTGGATGAAGGGCACAAAATTTTCCTGTGGGTGCGTATTGACGCCGAATTTGAAACTGAAGAGATTGACGAAGACGATTTATTTAGCTTTTAGTTGATAATTTGGCAGATTTGCCAATATAAAAACAAGCCGTTGACGACTATCGCCACGGCTTGTTTTTATGTTCGGACAGGCTTAAAATTACTTGTAGCCCGTTTGGGAGTGTGGTATAATTTCTCAACCGAACCGGGCAATGGTCAGGAGGACATATCATGATTGAAGTAACAATTGACAGTATCCGCGTCAGCCTAATGTCTCAACATCGAGTTGTGGTATTGAAAGATGCGGACATACAACGATATTTAGCCATTTGGATTGGACCCGATACCGCCGAAGCCATCCATATGCACCTGCAACAGGTAACCGTGGCACGCCCCATGACGCACGATTTAATGAGAAATATCATTCTCGCGATGAATACTACTGTATCTCATATTATGATAAACGATTTGCGCAACGATGTGTTTTACGCACGCATCGTGCTGGATATTGACGGCAAAAGCATTGAAGTAGACTCGCGCCCCAGCGACGCGCTGGCGCTGGCAGTTCGTTGCGGTGCAAAAATATTCATCGACGACGATGTTATGGAACAAGCCGGCATCGAACCGGAAGATGGTATCAATGTCGAAGCGTTATTCGCTGGCGCGGCATCATCTGCCGCAGATTCCATTAACGCTGACGGGCAGGAAGATTTGGATATCTTCCGCGATTTTGTTGACTCGCTTGACTTGGATGATTTGGGGTAGCCTTCCATCCACCCGGTTGGTTGCACCTTTTCAGTGACCACGATACTGCCCACGGTGCGTACCCGTTTCGGTGCGCATCGTGTTGCATGACCAAAGGACTATAACGCTATGGCTGGCAATAACAACCATAAACCCGCCACGCCCGACAAACTCGCCCCCCATAATATTGAGGCAGAAGAAGCGGTTTTGGGCGCACTGCTCATCGACCCGGACGCAATTTTGCGGGTATCTACTTTTTTGGAACCATCCGATTTCTTTTTGCAACGTCACCAATGGGTTTACGAAGCCATTCAACATCTGCACGAGCGACGCGACCCCACCGATTTGGTCACCCTCACCGATGAATTGGAACGTCAGGGAAGGCTGGCAGACATTGGCGGACCCGCTTTTCTCACCGATTTGATTGCCGCTACCCCCACCTCCATTCACGTGGAATATTACGGCAAAATCATCGAGCGCACCGCCGTACTGCGCCGTTTGATTGACGGTGCAGGGAAAATCGCCCAACTCGCCTACGAAGATGTAAACGATGTCGCAGAAATCATCGACCGCGCAGAAGCCATCGTTTTCGGCGTGTCAGAACAGCGTGCCAACCAAGAGTTAAAACCCATCCGCCAAGCCATTGACACCTATTTTGACCGGCTCGAATTTCTCAGCCAAAATCAAGGAAAAATCGTTGGCATTCCCACTAGTTTGAAGGATTTGGACAAACTACTCGGCGGGATGCAACGCTCTGATTTGCTCATTCTGGCAGGGCGTCCCGGTATGGGGAAAACCTCGTTGGCATTGAGCATCGCCCTGCAAGCCGCCCGCAAATGGGACCAGCGCATCGCTATTTTTAGCCTAGAAATGAGCGACGAACAATTGGTTCAACGCCTCCTGTCCGGTGAAACCGGCATCGACAGCCAGCGTCTGCGGCTGGGGCAAATTCGGGACGACGAATGGCCCCTGCTGATGCAAGCCACCCAACTACTGGCAAACACATCCATATTCATTGACGACACCCCCGCCATCAGCGTGATGGATTTGCGCACCAAAGCCCGCCGCATCGACGCAGAACACGGGTTGGATTTGATTATTGTGGATTATCTGCAACTGATGCGCGGCAATGTTCGTTCCGAAAACCGCCAACAGGAAATCAGCTTCATTTCCCGTTCGCTCAAAGAACTCGCCCGCGAGCTGAAAGTGCCCGTGCTGGCGCTCAGCCAGCTCAGCCGCGCCGTCGAAAGTCGGCACGACAAACACCCGATGCTCAGCGATTTGCGTGAATCCGGGTCTATCGAGCAAGATGCCGACGTGGTGATGTTTGTGTACCGCGACGAAATTTACAATCCGGACACGGAATTTCCCAATATCGCTGAAGTTGTGGTCGCCAAACACCGCTCCGGTCCCGTGGGGCAATTTCAGGTGTACTTCAAAAAAGAACTCACCCAATTTATGGATTTGGAAACTCACACCCAACCGTTGGATTATTAGCGCCGGGATGCAAAAATGACGAACCAATTTTCCGGTTTTCCCGACGGCGATCTGAAATTTACCGCCGTTCCCAACTTATTTTTTAGCAAACTGTTACCGCAAATTGATGATTTAGCGGAACTGAAAATCACATTGCATTTTTTATGGCTGCGACAATACGAAAAAAAGAATGCCATCAGCTATGAAGAACTTTTAACCCACGAAACGCTTATTCATGGGTTGAGCGCCATTGCCGCCGACCCGTTTGAGACACTATCCGCAGGATTGACACGGGCAATTGCCCGCAAAACCCTGCTTCACGCCCGCGCCCAAGACGGGGGAAACACCCGCGACTGGTATTTTTTAAATAGCGAAGGCGGGCGCGTCACGCTGGCAAAAATGAAGGCGGGCGAACTCGGCGTGGTGGAAGTGAGCGGTGCCGATATTGCCTCTCCCGCGTATGCCCAACGCCCCAATATTTTCGAGCTATACGAAGCGAACATCGGGTTACTGTCACCCATTTTGGCAGATGAAATGAAAGACGCGGAAATGACTTATCCCGCCGATTGGATAGAAGAAGCCTTTAAAATAGCGGTGGAAAACAACGTCCGCAAATGGAGTTACATCCGCGCTATTTTAGAAGGAATGGCAACCGAGGGAAGAGACCATGCAAAAACTAAGCGAACGGCTGAACAAGATACGCCAAAACGCTGGTATACAGATGAAGAGCGCAAACTCTTCATCCGCTAAACCGATGCCGACTGCGACACCCAAAGCGGATGTCTGCCCCATTTGCGGCGGCACCGGTTTTTTGCGCCGGGATGTGCCGGTGGGACACCCCGAATTCGGGAAAGTTGTGCCATGCCATTGCCGGGTAGATGCGGTCAAAGAAAAGAGTCTGAAGCACTTGCGGCACATCAGCAATTTAGAGGCGATGGGCTATTTAACCTTCGACTCATTTCGTCCGGAGGGGTTTGCGCTTGACCCGATGAAAAGCCAAAATTTGCGGGTAGCATACGAACAAGCCCGCCAGTTTGCCGAAAATCCGCACGGATGGACAACCTTTTTGGGGGGCTTCGGTTGCGGCAAAACTCATTTGGCGGTCGCTATTGCCAACTATCGCCTTCAGCAAGAAAAACCGGCACTCTTTGTGGTAGTTCCCGACCTGCTTGACCATCTGCGCGCCACATTCAGTCCACACAGTACCACCACATACGACACCCGCTTTGAGCAGATTCGTAACGCCCCCTTGCTAATTTTGGATGACCTCGGCACGCAAGCCGCCACCCCGTGGGCACAAGAAAAGCTCTTTCAGTTGTTCAACCATCGCTATAACGCTCGCTTGGCAACCATTATCACCACCAACCACAAATTGGAAGAAATAGACGCCCGAATCCGCTCGCGGCTGGTCGACCCCGATTTGGCACAGGTCGTTCACATCACCGCCCCCGATTTTCGTGGCGGCGGCATGGAATTTATGTCGGAACTATCCACTCTCTCGCAACACAACGACAAAATATTTGATTCATTCGACCTGCGCACCCATGAACTGACACGGGCACAGGCAGAAAATTTGCGGCAGGCGTTCAATCTGGCACGAAGTTACGCCGCTCAACCCGAAGACTGGATTCTGTTCACCGGCACATACGGCTGCGGCAAAACCCATCTGGCGGCAGCCATTGCCAATCATTTTGCCGAGCAAAATAAAAATGCGCTGTTTGTGGTGGTTCCCGACCTGCTTGACCATTTGCGGGCAGCCTTCAGCCCGCAATCGCTCACGCCATACGACAAACGGTTCGAAGAAGTGAAAAATGCCCCGCTACTGGTGCTGGACGATTTGGGAACCCACAGTGCCACGCCATGGGCAGAAGAAAAACTCTATCAGCTATTTAATTACCGTTATAACGGGCGACTGCCAACGGTCATCACCATGGCAGAAGTCAGCCATCTTGCCCCGCGCCTCAAATCGCGATTGCTTGACGTGGGGCGTTGCACGCCCATCGAAATTTCAGTGCCCAGCTATCGCGGCGCACCGTCGCTAAAAACGGGAAAAACCGGCAGAAAACGACATTCATCACAAAAGTAGGACACATTCACACCGATGAACACCCAATGGGATACCTCTACCAAACGAATTATTGCTATCGGCTTGGGGCTTTTTTTGGTTTATGTGTTACTTTTAAGCAAATCCATCCTGCCATTTTTAATCATTGCCGCATTGATTGCCTTTTTGCTGGCACCCATTGTCAATTTTTTGCGAAATAATTTATACATTCCCAAACCAATTGCGGTTATTATTGCCTATTTGCTATTGGCGCTATTTATCACCCTCTTCCCGCTAATTCTAATTCCGGCTGTACTCAACGCCTTCGGTGATATTAATGTCGATTGGCTGGCGGTAGTTCAGCAAACGCTCACCTGGCTGCGTGCCGTATTAGAATCGTGGCGCAGTATTTCATTATTGGGCATTAGTTACGATTTATCGCCGTCCATAGACCCGGCGCTTGAAACGCTCAACAATATTTCACCCACCCAATTTATCCCGTCACTAGATACCATTATCGCCTCTATTCCCACCACCCTGCAATTTACGTGGGGGGTTGCCTCAAACGTGGTCGGCACCATCGCGTCCTCGCTACTGGCATTTATGCTCACATTTGTGTTCTCTGTTTATTTAACCGTAGATGGCAGTCGATTTGTGCAAGCCATCATCAAGGCTGCCCCCCCCGTCTATCAAACGGAAATGCGTGAACTGCACCGCCGCATCAAAGCCATTTGGAGCGCCTATTTTCGCGGGCAGTTTATTTTGGCGGTCGTCATCGGCGTTATGACATGGGTTGTGGGAACCATTATTGGCTTGCCCGGCGCATTTGCGCTGGCGGTTATTGCCGGGGCGATGGAAATTCTACCCAACATTGGACCCATTTTAGCCGCTATTCCCGCTCTGCTGGTCGCAATGGTGCAGGGCTCGCTTGTTTTGCAAACAAGTAATTTCACCTTTATGCTGATTGTGCTGGCAGCGTACGCGCTCATCCAGCAAACCGAAAACAATTTAATCGTCCCCAAAATTCTTGGAGATGCGGTGGAACTCCACCCGCTATTTGTGATGGCAGGGGTGGTTGTCGGCGCGACTGTGGCGGGCATTGTGGGCGCACTCATTGCCGCTCCCACCATCGCTTCAACGCGCGTGTTGATTGCATATGCCTACGCCAAAATTATCGATGAAGACCCCTTCCCCACTCCGCGCACTGCTTCTACATCCACGCCGTCCATCAAAGACGTGTTGTTTCACCTATGGACAGCGGGACAATCACTGTGGCAGCAATGGTTCGGGAAAAAACTCTAACATACTTCTAACGCAAAAAAGTGGCATGTTCCCCCACAAACGGGTATAATTTTAGGTGAACGATAGTGATTATACGTTCATTATGTTACCTTCCCCTATAAAAGCCGGGAAGAAATATCCAAAAGAAGGACAAATACCTATGATGCGATTCGACCGATTTACGGAACGCGCCCAAGATGCAGCTATGCGTGCCTACGAAATTTTGCAACGGTACAAACACGCTCAAGCAGATACCGAACATCTGTTGCTGGCGCTGTTGGAACAACCGGATGGCGCGGTTCCCGATATTTTGCGGCACCTGGAAATTGACCCCGAAGCAGTAAGCAAACGCGTGGATGACATTCTCCAACGCTCACCCAAAGTAAACATGATGCCGAATATGGCAGTGGGACAAGTATATATTACCCCCCGACTGAAGCGGGTACTTGACCACGCCCAAACCGAAGCGACAGCTTTAAACGATGAATATATTTCTACCGAACACCTGTTTTTGGCTGTGATAGAAGAACGAGGCACCGCTACCGCTCAAATACTCAATCAGTTGGGCATTACTCACGCTGCCGTTCTCGAATCCATTCAAGCGATGCGCGGCGGCAAGCGCGTAACCAGCCCGCAAGCCGAAAAACAATTTCGCACTCTGGAAAAATACAGTATCAACCTGACAGAAAAAGCGCTGGCTGGTAAACTCGACCCCGTTATCGGGCGGGATGACGAGATTTTGCGCTTGATTCAGGTGCTGTCACGACGCACAAAAAACAACCCCATTCTCATTGGCGATGCAGGGGTGGGTAAAACAGCCATTGTGGAAGGTCTGGCACAGAAAATAGTGGATGAAGATGTGCCGGAAATTCTGCTGGACAAACGGGTAATCAGCCTGGATTTGGGCGCAATGATTGCCGGTTCCCGCTTTCGGGGTGAATTTGAAGAGCGGCTCAAAACCGCCATTGATGAAATTAAACGCGCCGAAGGCGAAATTATCCTGTTCATCGACGAATTGCACACCGTAGTGGGTGCGGGCGCGGCACAGGGCGCAATGGATGCCAGCAACATGCTCAAACCCGCGCTCGCGCGCGGCGAATTGCAGTGTGTGGGCGCTACCACGCTTGATGAATATCGAAAATATATTGAAAAAGATGCCGCGCTTGAGCGGCGGTTCGCCCCGGTATTTGTGGAGGAACCGTCGGTAGAAGAGACCATCGCCATGTTGCAGGGCATTAAAAACCGCTACGAGGCTCATCATGGCATAACATACTCTCCGGCAGCATTAGAAGCGGCGGCGCGGCTATCGCACCGCTATGTCACCGAACGCCATCTGCCCGATAAAGCCATCGATTTAATTGATGAAGCCGCATCAAAACTTCGCATTGCCATTTATTCTATGCCACCAAAACTAAAAGCCGAGAAAAAACGGCTATCGAAATTGAAGAAAAAAGAAACCGATGCCGCCCATAGCCAAAATTGGGAAGCCGCCGCTGAATTGAAAGCCGAGCGGCTGAGAATCGAAGCGGAATTTGAAGAAAATTATAAAACATGGCGGCAAGAGAAAAACTTAGATGAAGTGGTAGAGGTAGATGACATCGCCGATGTTATCTCAATGTGGACGGGCATTCCCGTTTCCAGTATGCTGGAAACCGAAGCCGACAAATTGCTGCATATGGAAACTCGGCTGCACGAGCGGGTCATTGGGCAAGCCGAAGCCATCAATGCCATCTCCGACGCGATTCGGCGAGCGCGTTCCGGGTTAAAAGACCCGCGCCGCCCCACCGGCAGTTTCCTCTTTTTGGGCAGTTCCGGCGTGGGCAAAACCGAATTGGCGAAAGCGCTGGCATGGTTTTTGTTTGATGATGACGATGCGCTGTTGCGCATTGACATGAGTGAATATCACGAAAGTCACACGGTCAGCCGGTTATTCGGCGCGCCACCAGGTTATGTGGGGTACGATGAAGGCGGTCAACTCACCGAATCCATCCGCCGCCGTCCGTATCAGGTGGTGCTGTTCGATGAAATTGAAAAAGCGCACCCCGATGTGTGGAATGCACTGTTGCAAATTCTAGAAGACGGGCGGCTCACCGATGGACAGGGGCACACCGTCGATTTTCGCAACACCGTCATCATTATGACCAGCAACGTTGGCACCCAGTTTGGTCCCAAAGGCGGCACACTCGGCTTCCGCGCCAGCGGCGACGAAGGCACATTCCACGATGAACGGATGAAACGCGACATAAAAGATTCGTTGCGTAAGAACTTCCGCCCGGAATTTTTGAATCGGATTGATGAAATCATCATCTTCCACACCCTCACCAAAGAGCATGTGTTGCAAATTGTCGATTTACAAATGGCAGAAATTGTCGGTCGGTTGAAAGACCATCAGATTGAGATTGAATTGACGCCTGCCGCCAAAGCTTGGCTTGCCGAGCAGGGATACGACCCGCAATTTGGGGCGCGTCCGTTGCGCCGCACGCTGCAAAAACAGGTCGAGTCGCCGTTATCGGTAAAGATACTGCGCGGTGAATTTAAAGCCGGCGACCACGTGCTGGTCGATTACGATGAGGAACATGGGTTGACGTTTAACCACGCAGAAGAAGGGATTTTTATTGAAGTGCAACAACCTACTGATGCGATGATGGAATAACAATGGCTACCAAATAAAATTACCGTTTCCTGCCCCGCCAGCCCACTCACCGCCCGCAGATGCCAACTATTGTAAGCGGCTGACTGCCGCGTTGCGCCAAAATTTTGATTTTCACGGACATAAACGCATGTCTGGCTGGCTGAAATTGCACAAACTGTTGGCTTTGAGTTGGTGGATATCGCCATTCGCCATTTGGATAGAGACAAAAGAATGATGCCAGCACGGCGTGATACTACTATTTCATCTCAGATTGAAATTAACCGAGATACATCCATTGTTGATGATACTGTGGCGCAATTGACCCCCAAACTCCTCTCATCCCAAGCCGAAACCTATTTTACATGCCAGCATTTCCTGCAAATGGACGATTCGCAGCAACCGTTCGCAAAACTCTCGCACAGAAGGTCTCAATTTAATTCGTAACCGAAAAGGACATATACCACATATCGCCGTGGTCACGGCTGAACCATACCCCCAACGCATTGCATCATTGGCATTGGGTACGGGCGATATTGATTGCGTATACCATATCGCCCTGCCAGAGTTGCAAATTGCCGCTGAAACTTACGGGAATCCGGCAGTATTGGATATACTGAATACACTGGTAAATGGCAGACGCCTGCGAGACATCAGCGATCTGCCGTTGGATCTGGTTGTTTGAATCACTTGCGGCATAAAAAAAGAGACTGGCGCAAACCAGCCTCTTTTTATTTTTGCAAACTTCTTTATTTCGCGTCGAGCAATTCCACTTCAAAAATCAACGTAGCATTGGGCGGAATAACCCCGCCGAACCCTTTTTCGCCATACGCTAAATTGCCGGGGATGACCATTTGGCGTTTGCCGCCCACTTTCATGGTTGCCACGCCTTCATCCCAGCCGGGGATAACCTGCCCTTGTCCCAACGTAAAATCAAATGGTTTCCCATGGTCAAGCGAACTGTCGAATTTGGTGCCATCGGTAAGCCAGCCGGTATACTGCACGGTAACGGTTTGACCCGCCTGCGGCGTGGCGCCATCCCCTTCTTTAAAGTCATAATATTTCAGACCGCTATCGGTGATGGTGTAATCGCCTTCGTTCACAGCTGTCGGCGCATCGGGCGCTCCCTCTTTCGCGTCAAGCAGTTGCACTTCCAAAATTAGGTCGGAATTGGGCGGAACCAAGCCCGGAATACCGGTGGCGCCAAAAGCGGCGGCGGCAGGAATAACCATCTGCCGTGAGCCGTTCACTTTCATACCCTCAATACCGGCATCGGAACCGGGAATAAATTGCCCCTGTCCCAGTGCAAAGGTAGCCGGTTGGGCGCGGTCAATTGAGCTGTCGAACTTGGTGCCATCCGTAAGCCAACCGGTGTAATTTAGCGTCACAATTTTCCCGGTTTCGGCAGTAGCGCCATCACCTTCGGTAATGTCGTATGTTTTCAACCCATTATCGGCGACGGTAAAGTCTGTCTCTGTTACGGATGTGGGGCTTGGGGGAGAACCGGGGAGAATATCAACCAGTTCCAACTCAAAATACAGGGTGGCATTGGGCGGAATGACTCCGCCGGCACCTTTGTCGCCAAAAGCCAGTTCGGGGGGAATAATGACTTTTATTTTTTCGCCTGCTTGCATCAGCGCCACAGCTTCATCCCAACCGGGGATGATGCGCCCTTCGCCCAACGGGAATGCCATTGGCTGACCGGAGGTATACGAATTGTCGAATTCGGTACCGTCTGCCAAATTGGCAATATAATCCACTTTCACCACTTCGCCATTTTGCGGCTGTGCTCCGGTGCCTTCTTGCTCCACCATATATTTCAACCCGCTGTCGGTGGTTTTCATTTGGTCTTCCGGATATGCCGTTTTGATGCTATCAGATAATTCCATCGGAGCCGACGGTGTACCCTGCGGTGACAGCAATTCACCCACGGCGGCGGCGGTTGTGGGATCCACGGCGGCAGCAGCCGGTGTATCCGTTGGTGGAACTTCGGTGGGGGCAGGACTTGGCGTGGCGTTACATGCCACCAAACCAATTACAAATAAACTTACCAATAAATATTTTATCTTCACAAAAAATCTCCTTTTCTGAAACTCTTCAGAGATAATAGTTTAAAATGTTTATTTGTCCAAAATTACCGGTACACTGTAAGTCAGCATACGGAATTTTCATTGATTATGGCATATACTGGGTATACCATTGCATAATTTCGATAATTTTGCGTACAAAAGACACAACTGATAAACCGTTTCTTCCAGACGACTTTAATTGAAGAATCTACACCTAAAATAAAAAAGGAGTATGTGATGCCCCGATATTCTGTTTTGACAATTATTCTGCTGGCGCTGGGTCTGCTGGTAGCCGCATGCGGAGGCACATCCGCCAAAATTACTCCCACGGTAGCCGCTGTTACCGCACCGCCCACCGCCACCGACAGCCCCGCCCCCACCGTCGCCATCGCTGCGACAGATACCAGCCCACCCGCTGATACCACCGCACCACCACCATCGCCCACCGATACCCCCGCACCGGCGGCGAAAGTCGCCAAAAATGGCAAACCGCTGCTGACGGATGAGCCGAGCCGTCCATTTGAATCATATTGGGCAACCGATTTTTCGTTGCACACCGTCAATTACGGTGAGATTTTCTCCGGCGGCGTTCCCCGCGACGGTATTCCCCCCATCGACAACCCACAATTTGTCAGTATTGATGAGGCTTCGGCGTGGCTGACAGACCAAGAGCCGATTTTTGTGCTGAGCTATAATGGCGAAACAAAAGGCTATCCCCTGCAAATTATGATATGGCACGAAGTGACAAACGATGAAATTGCCGGCGAACCCGTCACCGTGACCTTCTGCCCGCTGTGCAATTCTGCCATCACTTTCAAACGAACAGTGGACGGCACGATGCTTGATTTTGGCGTGTCCGGCAAACTGCGCAACAGCGATTTGATTATGTGGGACCGGCAGACCGAAAGCTGGTGGCAGCAGCTCACCGGCGACTCGATTGTGGGGGAAATGGTCGGCACGCAATTGGAAATGATTCCCACCCAATTGGTCTCTTTCGCCGATTTCAAAACCACATTCCCCGATGCGCCGGTGTTATCGCAACATACGGGATTCAGCCGCTCATATGGACAAAATCCGTATCGCGGCTATGATACCAACCAGCAACCGTTTCTATTCGCCGATATTCCTGACCCGCGCTTGCAGGCGGTGGACCGAGTGGTCGCTATCACTGTCGGCGATGCGGCGAAAGCCTATCCCTACAAAATATTGGCACAGGAAAATGTTGTCGCCGATACTATCGGTGGGCAAGATTTGGTTATTTTTTGGAAGGCGGGCACAACATCCGCACTTGATGCCGGCTCCATCGCCGATTCGCGGGATGTGGGCGCGGCAACCGTGTTCAATCCGAATTTAGACGGGCAAAAGCTGACGTTCACATGGGATGGCAGTAATTTTGTGGATGACCAAACCGGCAGCACGTGGAATATTTTCGGCGAAGCGACCGCCGGCAAGTTGGCGGGGCAACAGCTACCCCCCATGCAATATGCCAACCATTTTTGGTTCGCGTGGGCAGCCTTCCGCCCCGATACAGAAATTTATGGGCAGTAACCTCTGTTCCTTTCTATCGTAGGGGTACGAGGCATCGTGCCCCTACACCCCACACGCTCGGATTTTCAACTCTCCCCCGCATCCAAATTCAAAACAACCGGTTTTTTGACACATTTCCCATCCCCGATTACAATATCCACATAACGCAATGCGTCACCACCTTTGAGCCAAATATTTCATCCAATGGAGGGCAGTCATGTCAGAAAAAATCAAATTCGGAACCGATGCATGGATTAAACAGTTGATGGTTGAGTTGAATAAAAGTGAAGCCTACGCCGAAGCCGCCAAAAATTGGGAAGGCGACATCTATTTTGTGGTTGAGCCGAAAGGCAGCATGCTGACGGAGCCGGCATATATGTATGTTGACTTGTGGCATGGCAAATGCCGCTATGCCGAAGTGCCGGACGATGTTTCCAAATTCAAACCGGAATTCACCATCGGGGGCACGGTGAAAGGCTTCCGCGAAGTGATTGACAACGGGCTGGACCCGATGAAAGCCCTGCTCACCCGCAAATTGAAACTGACCGGCAATATGGCGAAAATTATGAAGAATGTGAAATCCGCCAATCAGCTCGTGTTGTGTACAACCTATATTCCCACCGAATTCCCGCTGGAGTAGCGCTATGTGGTATTTCCGAAGTCCCGAAATTGTTTTTGGTGAAGATGCACTCGACCATCTGGATACCCTTCAGGGTAATCGCGCCTTCATCGTTACCGACAAAATGATGCTGCAACTGGGTTTTGTGGATTTGGTGGCTGCCCATCTGACCGATGCGGGGATGACCGTCGGCACATTTGCCGATGTGGAACCCGAACCATCCGTACAGACGATTTCCGCCGGTGCGGAAAAGATGCTGGAATTTGCACCGGATTGGATTGTCGGACTCGGCGGCGGCTCGGCAATGGATGCCGCCAAAGCAATGTGGGCGCTGTATGAAAATCCGGGGCTTGACCCCGCCGACATCAACCCGTTTGAGCCGCTCGGTCTGCGCCGCAAAGCGCGGCTCATCGTCATCCCCACCACCAGCGGCACCGGCTCCGAAGCTACGTGGGCAACCGTGCTGACCGACACGAAAGAAAACCGCAAGCTCGGCACCGGCTCGCCGGAAATGGTCGCCGATATTGCCATTGTGGACCCCGCCCTGCCCGCCAAAATGCCCGCCCGTCTCACCGCCGACACCGGCCTCGATGCGCTGACGCATGCGGTTGAAGGGTACACGTGCGCCCTGCGCAACGATTTCAGCGATGCGGTGTGCCTCAAAGCGGCGCAACTGGTATTCGACTATCTGCCGCGCGCAGTGAAAGATGGCGCCGATATGGAAGCCCGCGAGAAAATGCACAACGCCGCCACGCTCGCCGGGTTGGGGTTTGGCAACGCGATGGCCGCACTGGCGCATTCACTGGGGCATAGCCTCGGCGCGGTGTTCCATATTCCGCATGGCCGTTCGGTGGCGTTGTTTCTGCCGTACACCCTGCAATTTATTCAAAATGGGGATGTGAAAACTCGCTTCCATGAACTTAGCCGTTTCCTCGGCTTGCCCGCATCCACCCCCGCTGAAGGAACGACAAGTCTGGTTACCGCCACTCGTGAATTATCGCGCAATGTTGGGCAACCAATTTCGCTCAAAGATGCTTTCGGTGATAAAATATCCCGTGCGGAATTTGAAGCCGGGCTGGACAAATTGGTTGGAAACGCCGAAGCCGATTCGGTGATTGCTATGAGCGACCGCATCCCCACAACCGATGAAGTGCGGCAACTTTTTGAATATGCCTATGATGGCAGGGATATTGATTTTTGAAGATTGGCAATTATTTGCCAACAAGTCACCGAGGTGATACAGTTGAAAAACACATTTCAAAACGAAAAAATGAAGGCGGCATATGCACGGATATTCTGGAAAAATACTGCACGTAAACCTGTCCACCCAACAGATTCACACCGAACCCCTGCGTACCGATTGGGCAAAACAATTCATCGGCGCGAGTGGGTTAGCCACCCGTTACCTGTTCGATATGATAACCGCCGAGACCGACCCGCTTTCGCCGGAGAACCCATTAATCATGATGACCGCGCCCCTCACTGGAACGCGGACGCCATCCGCCTCGCGACACGCCTTTGTCGCCAAAAGCCCGCTGACCGACATTTTGGGAGAGTCGAACATGGGCGGCTTCACGGGGCACGAACTGCGCCGAGCCGGGGTTGACGGCATCATCTTCACCGGCAAAGCCTCCGAGCCGGTATATCTGCACATTCAATCGGGGCAGGAACCGCAACTGAAACCCGCGTCCCATTTATGGGGCATGGACACCTACCGCACTCAAACCGCCGTGATTGAAGAATGCGGCGACCCGCGCACCCGCGTGGCATGCATCGGCCCGGCAGGCGAAAATCTGGTGCGTTTTGCCGCCATCGCCAACGCCGATGCCCGCGTGGCCGGACGTACCGGTATGGGCGCGGTGATGGGCTCCAAAAACCTCAAAGCCATCGCCATTCGCGGCAAAGACGAAATTCCCGTTTCAGACCGTGAAGCGATGAACGTCGCTTTCCGCAAATCTATGGAAGTCATCCAGTCCGATATCGCCATTGAAGTGCTGAAAGACCTCGGCACGGCGGGCGGGCTGGAATTTTTTGATATGATGGGGTCGCTGCCCAGCAAATACTGGACAGTGGGAGAAAATCCCACCGCATACAGCCTCAGCGGGGCCGCCATGGCAGATTCCATTCTCACGGGGCGCACCGGCTGTTGGGGCTGTGCCGTGCAGTGCGGGCGCGAAGTCACCATCGAGATGGATGGGGAATCACTCACCACCGATGGACCGGAATACGAATGCGTGGTTTCGCTCGGCTCAAATTTAATGATTGACGATTTGCACGCCGTCTCCCGTTTTGATTTCATTTGCGATGCGATGGGCATGGATGTCATCACCGCCGGCGCGGTCATCGGCTTTGCCATTTACCTTTCTGACCAGGACATCATTTCCGCCAAAGACACCGACGGGATGGCGCTGGAATGGGGCAATGCCGAACAGGTCATCACCCTGCTGGAAAAAATCACCCGCCGCGAAGGAGTGGGCAATCTGCTGGCGGATGGCATCCGTCCGATGGAAACCGCTTTCGACGCGCCGGGGCTGGGTGTGCAGGTCAACGGCATGGATCCGGGCATGCATGACCCACGCGGATTCAGCGGCATGGCGCTCGTGTATCTTACGTCACCGCGCGGCGCATGCCACAACAAAAGCGATTTCTATTTTGTGGAAGTCGGCCACACCTTTGAAAAGCTGCAAATTTCGGTGGACGACCATCATCAGGAAGACGGCAAAGCGCCATTTGTGGTGTGGCATCAAAATTACCGCTCCATGGTCGATTCCAGCGGAATGTGCAATTTTGTGAATGTGCCGCTCGACGTTCTGCCCGACACCTTCGCCGCCGCCACCGGCAAGCAACGCTCATTGGAAGAATTGGTGCAAGCGGGCGAGCGCATCTTCAATTTAAAACGGTTGATGAATTTGAAACTGGGAATGGTTCCCCGACGGGATGAAGTGATGCCAAAACTGTTCACCGTACCCTATGCCGAAGGTGCAACAGACGGCTTTGTGCCCGATTGGGAGCGTATGCTCCGCGAATATTACGCCACCCGCGATTGGGATTGGGACACGGGTCGTCCCTCGACGGCAAAACTGGCTGAACTCGGTTTGACCGAGTTGGCAACCGGATAGCAAAATTATACTTACCCGTGAAATAATTTATCATTTAAACTGTGTAGGGGAGGCTCGCGAGCCTCCCCTACACCTATGATAACACATTTTAACGCCAACTCGAAGTTTTTGTCATTCCGGAAATTTTCGAAGGAAATTATCCGGAATCCATTTTTTTGTAGATTCCCGCTTTCGCGGGAATGACATTACTTTTGCCATACTTGAAGCGTAACCTACTTTCTAAACTATATATCCCCTCATTACGACATATCGATTTGCTCTTCTATTATTTCTACATCTGGTGCATATGCCGCACGAATGATAATACCAGGTATCTTCTCGCCAAATAACAAATGTAGTGAAATTAATAGTTTCGCTATTCCTGTTCTAAACATATCGATTTCTTCCGCCAAATCTGAAAGTGAGATACTATAACCTGACTCTTTTGGGTGAATCGCAATATCATTACGGATATCCCGAAGTTTCTTGAAATGAAACCATTCAGTTCCACTCTTTGAGAGTTTTTTCCCGCCCGCCATTTTGGGAACCCAAACATCTATTTTATCATACAAATTAACTTTATTTTGTTTTGAATCTAACAACTGTTCGTTCGGATTCTTCTTGTTCCACAGTTCAGCCTTACGGTTAATAAATCCCTCTATACTAGAAATCCCTAATACAATTGCTGATTGCAATTCAGAAAAAGAAGCAAATTCGACAGCTTTATCTCGAGCCTTTACCGCCGATTCAAATGTCGCCCAATATGTCTGAAGTACAATTGTTCATGGCCCTTGCACAACTAGATCCTCTTCTTTTGTTTCCCAATTGAACCTTGATGCAGTAGCACCATCACTAACCGTCATTGAACTTCCAATCAGATTTTCAAAAAACGGAACATGCTCTTGATAATTGCGACATTTTGTAACTAACATCTTAAAATCAACATCGTTAAATGCAAAAGCACGTTTTACATCCGCGTCAGTCTCAAAGCGAGTCCTATGATAATGATTGCCATACTTAACAAATAGTAATATCATCCCTTTTGAATTACGATATGAAATTTTTGATTTATACTGAAGTTTATATTCTATCATTTAATCATTGTCGTTCTAATATTATAACTATAAGAAGACTCAATCCTCCACAATACCATCAATCTTATCAGCCAGCGCGTCAATTTGGCGGTTGAGGGTGTTCAACTCATCGCGAGAGGGGATGCCGCGCTTGGATAAAACGCTCTGTAATTTTTCCTCAATGGGTTGAGCCACTTGCGGGATTTTTCGCCCTTGCGCGCGCAATTTTTCAATCAGGTTGTCTGCGTTCCCATCCTCGATATCACCGTCCGCCACCATTGCCCGCACCCGCGCTTCGATTTCGTCACCCACGTCTTGCGCCAATCCCAGTGACGATTCCAGTGTGCGGCGCACCGTATCGCCGCCAGAGCGGATCAACCCGGTCAGCACCGATTGCGGCAAAAATCCGCCGCGCTTCTTTTCCTGCTCAAAAATAATCTGCGACAACGTGACCGCCGTCAAATCTTCGCCGGTATTGTGGTCGAGCACCTGCACTTCTTCCCCACTGCGGATGAGTTCCGAAATGCCTTCCAGCGTGATATATTTTTTGGCTTGCGTGTGGTACAGTTTGCGATTGGGATACCGTTTGATAATTTGCATGGGGATAGCCTTTCCCAAACATTTAACTCACTGCATTATGACCATTATAAAACGGGAAGGCAGAAAACACAAGCAAAAAAATAGGAGCGGCTCGCAATGACAAACCCCCTGAATTCCCAAAGACCCGCATTTTGCTGCGAGACGGGAATTTCGCTGGCGCATTTCTGGAAAATGTGCGCATTGCAATTTTCGCTACCGAAAAAACCGCCGTTATAAAGATTGAAAATTTCCACGGACCCCTATTTTGCGCTACAATAGCACTCAAGCGCATCAATGTAATTTATTTGCTCCCGCGCAAATTATTTTGGGAGTTTTTGCATGGACTTCCCCCTAAAAAAACAAGTGTTCATTCTTTTCACGGTCATTGTTCTGACCGTGGTGGCGATAACCGGTTGCTCCACTGCTCACGCCAACGAATTGCCCTACATTGACCTGACCCAGCGCGAGCCGCTGCCATCGGCGGCAGAGGCGCAGGTGGTGCCGTTGCGATTGGCGGTGGCGGCAATTATTTCGCCGCAGGGAACCGTTGAGAGTTACAGCGACTTAGCCCGGTATCTCAGCAAAAAACTCGATCGCCCCGTTGAGTTGGTGCAACGCCGCACCTACGCCGAAGTGAACGATTTGGTGGCGCAAGATGCCGTCGATTTAGCGTTTGTGTGTACCAGCGCCTATGTTGCCGGGCATGATTCATTCGGTATGGCGTTGTTGGCAGCACCCGAAGTTGACCATCAGCAGATTTACTTCTCTATGCTCATCGTTCCCGCCGACAGCGTTGCACAATCAATGGCAGATTTACAGGGCAAGGTTTTTGCTTTTACCGATCCCATCAGCCACAGCGGACGTGCATATCCCACTTATCTGGTCGTTCAATTGGGCAGTACCCCCGACGCATTTTTCAATCGCACTTTTTTTACCTACAGTCACGATAAAGCCATCGCCGCAGTGGCAGCAGGTATTGCCGATGGCGCGGCGGTGGATAGTTTGGTGCTGAAATATGCGCTGGAACGAGACCCGGCGCTGGCAAAAAAGATAAAAGTCATCCACCAATCGCCACCTTTCGGCATTCCGCCGGTGGTTGTCCCCCCGAATATTTCGCCGCGGCTGAAAGCAAAACTCCGCGAAACACTGTTGGATATGGCTGACGATGCCGTAGGGCAAACCGTGCTGAAAGAACTCGGCTTTGACCGTTTTTCATTATTGGATGACAATGCCTACAATTCTGCGCGCAAAATCATTTCAGTAACCGGCGTTGGCATAACAGGAGCTAATGAGCCGTGAGTTCTCTGATCATTGACCTGAAACGATCCCCGCTGTTGGACGCTTACGCGCAACGTCTGTGGGCGTTAATTGGCAGTGTCAGTATTCGCACCAAAATATTGGGGATTGTGCTGGCGCTCACCACCACGTTAGGGGTAGGGGTAACCCTGCAAGTGCGCTCGGTGATGAGCCAAACGCTGGTGGGCGAGTTGGAGGACCGCGGCATTTCTGTTACCAGCGATATTGCGGTGCGCAGTGTGGACCCCATTCTGCTCAATGACACCTTTGCACTTTATGAACTGTTGAAAGAAACGCGCGCCAATCACCCCGATGTGGAATATGCTTTTGTGGTAGACCCGCAGGGGCGTGTACTGGCGCATACCTTTGAAGATGGCTTTCCCACCGCATTGCTCAATGCCAACGCGCCAACTGCCGATGGCAGCATTCACGACTTTCAATACCGCAGCAACAGCGGTATCATCCATGATTTTGCCGCCCCCATATCTGAGAACCGCGTCGGCACTGTGCGGGTGGGGCTGAGCGAATCACGGTTGCGGGATACCGTCAATTTGGTCGTCAGCCAAATGCTGCTCACCACCGTGCTGGTGGGGTTGGTGGGCATTCTCGCCGCCACCGGACTCACCTGGCTGCTCACCCGCCCGATTTTGGCGCTGGTTGGCACCACCCAACAGGTGGGACACGGAAACTTGAACGCCCGTGCGCCCCACTGGGCAGATGATGAAATCGGCGCGCTGGCAGATGCATTTAATCAGATGGTGCAGGATTTGGAAACCAGTCGTCAATCCGTCATCGAAAAAGAAGCCGCTCGCACCCGGTTGCTCGGTCAGTTAATTGATGCGCAAGAAGAGGAACGTCAGCGTATCGCCCGCAACTTGCACGACGATGTGGGGCAATCGCTCACATCGCTGATGGTCGGGTTAAAATTATTGAGCCAGTTGGATGATGTCACCGATGCCGATGAAAAACGTCAGGAATTGCGGCAAATTGCTGCCGAAACACTGGAAAGTGTGCGGCTACTTAGCCACCAATTGCGCCCCAGCATTTTAGATGATTTGGGATTGACATCTGCGCTGGAACGATATGCCTCGGAATTTTCATCGCATTATCCACAACTGAACATCGATGTGCACAGCAACTTAACGCAACGTTTGCCCCGCCCCATCGAAACCTCACTCTACCGAATTGTGCAAGAGGCAATGACCAACGCCGCCCGGCATAGTTCCGCCGCCACTCTCAGCGTTCTGCTCTCCGAGCGCAACGGGCACGTACAAGCCATCATCGAAGATAACGGCAGCGGTTTTAACCCCGAACACATTCGCCGCACCCGTAACAGCGTCGGGTTGCATAGCATGGAAGAACGCGCCGAGTTGCTGGGTGGCACATTCACCATCGAAAGCAGCCCCAAAGGCACCACCATTTTTGTCGAGGTGCCCCGGTGAGTAAAATCCGCGTGTTTTTGGCAGACGACCACGCCGTCCTGCGCGCCGGGTTAAAATCGCTGCTCAACGCCGAACCCGATTTGACGGTGGTTGGCGAAGCCAGCGGCAAAGGCGATTGTCTGTCAACTGCCATTGCTTCTACCCCCGATGTGATTCTGCTGGACATCAACATGCCGGACTGCAACGGGCTGGAACTCATCCCCGAATTACGGCGAGAATTACCCCAAAGCCATATTTTGATTTTAACCATGCATGACGACCCCGGTTACCTGCGGCAAGCGCTGGCAGCGGGCTGTGCGGGGTACGTATTGAAACAAGCCGCAGACACCGAACTCCTCTCGGCGATTCACACCGTTTACAGTGGCGGTGTCTTTTTGCACCCGGCACACGCAAAAATCTTACTGGAAGATTCACTGCCCCTCACCACATCCGAAATAGAAGACTCCGATTTATCCCGTTTAAGCGAACGGGAGACCGAAGTTTTGCGCCTGATTGCCCTCGGATACACCAATAAAGAAATTGCCAAACAACTATTCATCAGTGTAAAAACCGTAGAAACCTACAAAGCCCGCGTGATGGAAAAGCTCAACATTTCCAGCCGCGCCGCTATGGTGCGGTTCGCCCTAAAACACGGCATGCTCGACGGCGACATGTAGGGGAATCCCCCGACAGCCGCCCCACTTTTCCCCACAACTTTCCTCAAATTAGCGGGATTCTCCCGCTACACATCAACCCGCAATCGTGTTACACTTTTTTTGTAAAATAATTCACATCTCTCCGAGTTTGTGCGCCTACGGATAAACCTCTATGGCAGCAAACCGCTGTCCGCACAAAGGCAGCCGGGGCAAGTGTGGAAACGCACTTGCCTGCCAAATTTTGCAAAGGAGACAGACAATTTTATGTGTTTGTCTTTTCATTTTTCAATTCAGGAGAAATTCATATGAGAAAACAATCATGGTTGATTGGACTGCTATTGACAGCGGTTGTCCTTTTGTTGGCGGTATGTGGCGGTGTAACCATCACCCCAACCCCCGCGCCGACAGTTGTCAATAGCAGTGCAAGCGCCGATTACTGGTCGCTGGTGCAACAAGCGCAAAATGCATATGCCGCCGCCGATTATGCCGGTACGCTGAAACTGGCTCAGCAAGCCATTGCCGCCAACCCTACCGACCCCACCGCACTGGAACTCTATCGCCAAACCGGCATCGCCCAAGCCGGCGACGATTATTTAACCAACCTGCCCGCCCACCGCTACCGGTTGCCGGTGGATGTTTTTGTCCGCGATGAAGTCAATCATTCCAAAGATTGGTTTATTATTGATGTGCGCGAACCCGATGAATTTGCCAAAGGGCACATTGATGGCGCCATCAATATTCCGCTGCACGACATCCTCAAATATCTCGATGAATTGCCCAACAGCAAAACCGCCCCAATTTTGTTCTATTGCCACACTCAAAAACGCTCCACTCACGCTGTTGTAATTATGCATGAATTGGGGTATAGCAAAGCGTATCATTTAGAGGGAGGATATGTCGCCTATGAAGATTGGATGAGCAAAAATGTGGTCCCAACACCTGGTCCTACTCCCACGTCGGGACCGGACGAGCCGGATTTTGGCTGTTAACTCACTATTTTTTAAGGAGGTTATTTATGCCTGTTGTAGTTAGTCAAATGGAAAATGCGATTGTTCGCATGATGGATGATTTGGAACGGGCGCTGCAAAAACCGCCCTCAGAGCGTCGATGGGGAATGGTCATAGACCTGACCAAATGTGTGGCGTGTGATGCATGTACCGTTTCTTGCAAAGCCGAAAATAAAACGCCCCCCGGTGTAAATTACACGGTGGTCATCAAAGAAGAAGTGGGAACCTACCCCAACGTGCGCGAAACTTTTTTACCGCGTCCGTGTATGCACTGCGAAAATCCGCCCTGTGTGGATGTCTGCCCGGTGAGCGCCACCTGGGAAACCGAAGAAGGCATTGTGGTCATCGATTACGATGTGTGCATTGGCTGCCGCTATTGTGTGACAGCATGCCCCTACGGCGCCCGTACCTTTGACTTCGGTGAATTTTACACCGCAGGAACGCCGATGATTGCGCCATACGAAACCGCTCCCACCTTTGAGTATGGTGAAGAACGCACCCGCACCGAAGGTCAATCGCCCATTGGCAACGTCCGAAAATGCAATTTCTGCGTCCAGCGATTGCACGAAGGATTGCTCCCCGCCTGCATTAACGACTGCATCGGTCGGGCACGATATTTTGGCGATTTGAACGACCCCGACAGCTTGGTTTCGGAAATGCTGCGCGAGCGTTATAGCTTCAAACTAAAAGAAGAACTCGGCACAGACCCGAAAGTATTCTACCTGTCATAGGTGAAAAGGAGGAACTGATGAAAAACAAAGGCTTATCATATGCCTATTGGGCTGTTACACTGGTAATGTTGGTTGTGGGCGCGGTCGGCTGGTACTGGCGCGTCACTGCCGGACATCAAATGGCAAACTACGGCGAACTGATTGTGTGGGGGCTGTGGGTTGCCATGTACATTTACTTTATTGGTTTATCTGCGGGCGCGTTCCTCATTTCGGCGCTGGTATATGCTTTCGGCGTTGAACGCTTCCGCCCCATTGCGCGGCTGGCACTTTTTACCGCGCTCATTGCCCTGCTGATGGCGCTGCTGCACATCTGGTTCGATTTGGGGCATATGGCTCGATTCTACGAAGTGTACACCCGCCCCCACATTTACTCGATGATGGCGTGGATGGTGTGGCTGTACACCTCATATTTCGTGTTGCTTCTCTTTGAATTCTGGTACGAAACCCGCCAAGATTTCATTCGCTGGGGCAAGAAACCGGGTCTCACCGGTTGGCTCAGCCGCTTGCTGGCATTTGGCAGCAAAGAATTATCACCTGAATCCCGCAAACGCGATATGAAAGTCGTCAAAGTGTTGGGCAGCATCGGCGTGCCGCTGGCAATCATGTTCCACGGGGGTGTTGGTGCGTTATTTGGGGTTATTTCCGCCCGACCGGCATGGCATAGCGGGTTATTTCCTCTGCTTTTCCTGGTTTCGGCATTAGTTTCCGGCGGCGGATTGCTCACCGCAATTTACGCTTTCATCGCTCCCAACCGGGGTACACCGGAGCACCGCAGTCTGGTTTCTGACTTGGGTAAACTGGTTTTGGGGCTGGTACTGCTGGACATCATCTTCACCTTCGCCGAATACTCCATCGCGCTGTATGGCTCCATCCCCGGTGATGTCGCGCCATTGATCCAAGTAATGACCGGTCCTTTCTGGTATGTTTTCTGGATTGGGCAAGTTGGACTGGGAATGGTGGTTCCGCTCTTGCTGTTGACCATCAAATCTACCAAAAATAACGTCTTCTGGGTTGGGCTTGCCGGGCTGTCAATTGTGGTAGCTTTCGTCGGGGTCCGGTTAAACATTGTCATCCCGCCGTTATCCATCCCTGAACTGAACGGATTGGTTCAAGCCGTGCCTTCGCCGCGGATGACCACTCAATACGTCCCCAGTACAATGGAATGGTTCTTGAGCATCGGTATTGTGGGGCTGGGAATGGCGCTGTATGCCCTGGGGTACTCGCTATTACCCGTAAAACCAGAAGCAAAGGAGGCATAACACAATGAGTACAAACGAAAAAGAAACCGGAAAATCAATCATCAACAGCGAAATTTCGCGCCGTGATTTTATCAAAACATCCGCAGTTGTCGGCGGGTCGATGGTTGTCGCCGCCAATGTGAATACGGCATTCAATAAAGTTCGAGAATTTGGCGAATTGTCTCACGGCGTTGACGCATCAAGCTCATATCCGTTAAATGATGCCGAAAATATCATTTACAGTGTGTGTCTGCAATGCCATACCGGCTGTACCATCAAAGGCAAAATCTTGGATGGGGTGCTGGTTAAAATTGACGGCAATCCGTACAGCCCGATGAACATGCTGCCACACCTGTCGTACGACACGCCACTCGCAAAAGCCGCCAAATATGATGCCAAACTCTGCCCCAAAGGGCAAGCGGGTGTCAATAGCGAATACGACCCGTATCGCATCACCAAAGCGCTGAAACGGGTTGGCAAACGCGGTGAAAACAAATGGGAAGTCGTCTCATTCGACCAAGCAATCAATGAAATTGTTAACGGCGGCACCTTTGCCGACGGCACCAAAACTCCCGGCTTGAAAGACATCCGTGTTGTAACCGACCCAGATTTAATGGCGGCGCTCAAAGCCGACGGCATGGCTGTCGCCGGTGGCGATATGACGCTCGACGATTTTAAGAGCAAACATGCCGACCATCTCGATTTGCTGATTGACCCCGAGCATCCTGATTTGGGACCAAAAAACAATCAATTCGTCGTCCAAAACGGACGTATTGAGCACGGACGCAAAGAGTTCTCCAAACGATGGCTCAAAGATGCATTCGGTTCCATCAACTGGTACGAACACACATCCATTTGCGAACAATCGCACCATATTGCCACTATTCAAATGACCAATCAATACAAAGGTGACGGCGGCTGGGGGAGCGGCAAAGAGCAATTAAAACCCGATTATGCCAACGCCGAAATGGTCATCTTCTTTGGCACCGGCGCGTTTGAAGCCAACTTTGGTCCCACCCCGATGAGTGAATTGGTTACATGGTCACTCACTTATCGCAACATGAAAATGGCAGTGGTTGACCCGCGTTTGAGCAAAACTGCCGCCAAGGCTAAATGGTGGCTGCCCGTAAAACCCGGCGCCGATGCTGCATTGGCGCTGGCAATGGGACGCTGGATCATCGAAAATGAACGCTACGATGCCAAATATCTGGCAAACGCCAACAAAGCCGCTGCTGCCGCCGACAACGAAACCAGTTGGGCAAACGCCACATGGTTGGTCAAAATAGAAAATGGCAAACCGACCCGCCTGTTGCGCCCCAACGAAGCCGGGCTGGGTGATGTCGATGGCTTCGTCGTCAGCCAAAATGGTTCGCTGGCAGTGGTTGACCCCAACGATGCCGACAATGCCGTTGAAGGTGATTTATTCGCCGCAGGCACCGTCAGCGGTATCAATTATAAAACATCGTTCCAGCTCTACAAAGACGAAACAATGGCGCATTCTATGGAAGAATGGTCGGATATTTGCGGCATTCCGGTGCGCAAAATTGAAGAAGTATCTGACGAATTTACCAGCCACGGTAAACGAGTGGGCGTCGATTTCTATCGTGGTCCCGTTCAACATGCCAACGGCTATTATAATGGAACTTCCATTGTTATGTTGAACGTACTGGTTGGCTCTTCCGGTTGGACGGGCGGCATCGGCGCCGGTGGCGGACACTGGCACGAAGACGGCTCAAAAGCTAAGAACCCCTTCAACATCGTGAAAGCAATGCATCCCGGCAAACTCGGGTCGTTTGGCGTAACACTCACCCGCGAAAAATGGCATTATGAAAAAAGTACCCTCTTTAAACGAGACGGGTATCCTGCCAAACGTCCATGGTTCCCGTACACCGGCAATGTTTATCAAGAAATTATTCCCAGTGCGGCAGCAGGGTATCCGTACCCCATTCAAGCGCTGTACATGCACAAAGGAACGCCCGGTTTTTCTGTGCCCGGTGGTAACCCCACGTTTGAAGCCATTGCCGACCCGAATGTCATCCCACTGGTTTTTGCCGATGATATTGTTATTGGTGAGACCAGCATGTACTGCGACTACCTTTTCCCGGATACTGCCATTTGGGAACGCTGGGGCACGCCGCATATTACACCTGCCGTACAGTCTAAAACCAGTAAATTGCGCCAGCCAATGATTGACCCCTTGGTTGAAAAAGTAACCGTATTTGGCGAAGAACAACCGGTCAGCATGGAAGCCGTATTTTTAGCCATCGCCGAAAAAATGGGATTGCCCGGCTACGGCAAAAACGGCTTTGGCGACGGGATGGACTTTAACACCCGCCAAGATTACTTTGTGCGGATGGCTGCCAATATTGCCTTTGGTGACAAAGACGACGGGTCGCAAGCTGTGCCGGAAGCGAATGATGAAGAATTCCGCATCTTCCGCGAAGCCCGTCGATATTTGCCCAAAGCCATCTTCGATGAAGAACGCTGGAAAGCTATTGTCGGTGATGAAAGCCTGTGGCGGCGCGTGGTGTTTTTGATGAATCGTGGCGGTCGCTACGAAGACTTTAGCAAAGCCTATAACGATGGAAAACTCGGACACCCGTACAAAGGCTTGTTCAATATCTTTGTGGACAATGTTGCTTCCGGTATTCACAGTCTTACCGGCGAACACTTTTATGGACTGCCTAACTTCCAACCGGTTCAAGATGCCGCCGGTAACCCAATGCCGCCAGCCGGTGGCGATTACCCGTTCCAATTGTTCACCTTTAAACATATTTATGGCGGGCAGTCTCGAACCGTCAGCAACTATTGGGCGCAGTTGGGTGTCGCCAGCGAAAACTATGTGCTGATGAATAAAGCTGACACTGATAAACTCGGCTTCAAAGAGGGTGATTTGGTCAAGCTAGTTTCATCATCGAACCCCGACGGTGTGTGGAAACTACCTAACAGCGAAGTGAAACCGGTCACCGGGAAAGTGAAACCCATTCAGGGCATTCGCCCCGGCACCGTTGCCGCCAGTTGGTCATTTGGACACTGGGCTTATGGTGCAAACGATGTAACCATTGACAACGCCGTGGTCAAAGGCGACGCGCGTCGTGCAACCGGCATTTGTCCCAACGCTGTTATGTCCAATGATCCCGTTTTGAAAAACGCCAGCTTAACCGACCCCATCGGCGGTAGCGCCAGTTTCTATGACACAGCAGTAAACGTAGTCCGCGCGTAAATAAATAATCAATCTCGCGTCTTTTGGGTATCCGGCGGAAACCAAACCCTTCCGCCGGATACCCCGCCGCGAGTCTGGCTGAATCTCATCCACAACGTTTCTCCCACCGCTGAAGTTGGTGCGGCACTGGTGCAAAAGCACAATTGCCAAAACTGTCATCGAATTGGCGGCTCCGGCGCGTTGGTCGGTCCCAATTTGGATACCCTTTTAACACATAAAAGTACCGCTGAAGTTGAGCGCTGGCTGCGCAATCCACGCGCCATCACCCCCAACACCCCGATGCCCAACTTTCACCTCTCCGATTCCGAGATTGCAGCATTGCTGGCGTTCTTGAAAACGTTAAACCCGTAGCGCGCCGCAATTTAAAATAAACTTTTCAGAGGTACAATTTTATGATTTCCGTAGACGATATTCGTCAAGCATTAACACCCATTATGGATCCGGAACTCCGCCGCAGTGTCATCGACCTGAATATGATCCGTGACATCGAAATTGAAGATAACAACGTGCGTTTCACGCTCGCGCTGACTACCCTTGCCTGCCCGCTCGCCGATGGTATCGCCGAAGCGACTCACAACGCCGTGGCAAAACTCCCCGGTGTGGCGCATGTGGGTATTGATGTTGCAGAAATGCCCAGAGAAGACGTGGCAAAACTGTTTGCCCGCCTGCAAGCCGAATCCAAACCGCAGCAACCTTCAAACGGCAACACCCCCGGTATGCCCATCAACTTTAGCCTCGACCCATCACAGGCAACTCAACCTGAATCACTGGCGAGACAGCTCAGCCCCATCAAAAACGTCATCGGCATTACCAGCGGCAAAGGCGGTGTCGGCAAATCGCTCACCAGCGCCATGCTCGCCGTCGCCCTGCAACGCAAAGGCTATCGCGTCGGCGTGTTCGATGCCGACATCACCGGCGCCAGCATCCCCACCCTGTTCGGCGAAACGGGACATCTCAACAGCAGCCCCGAAGGGATTATCCCCCGCCAAACCAAAATGGGCATCCGGCTCATTTCCACCCATTTCATGCTCAAAAATGCTGATGACCCCGTGGTATGGCGCGGTTCAAAAATTGCTCAACTGATTACCGACTTGTGGAATGGCGTGATATGGGGACCGCTCGACTATTTGCTGATTGATTTTCCACCGGGAACATCTGACGCACAATTGACGGTGATGATGGATTTACCCATCAACGGGCTGGTGATGGTTACCACCCCGCAAGATTTGGCGAATTTCATCGTGCGCAAAGCCGTAAAAATGAGTCTTGATATGCACGTGCCGCTGCTGGGCGTGGTCGAAAATATGAGCTACTTTGTCTGCCCCGATACCGGAACCAAACACGAAATTTTTGGTCCCAGCCATGTGGACGAAGTGACCAAACTGGCAAATGTGTCGGTGGTAGCTCACCTCCCCATTGACCCCGCTGTAGCAAAACTGTGCGATGCCGGTCAAATAGAAGATTTTGAAATGCCGCAACTCGCCGAAATGGTGGACGCGCTGGAAACAGCGCTGTCAGAAAAAAACACGCCAATAGCCAAGTAACCCGCGGGTGACTGCCATGCCTGATATTGAAAGGGCAATATCCGAATCCGGCGGCGCGGAAGCTCGCGCCGGACTATGCCTTCGATGCCACAAATCACCGGGAAGCTTATCTGCTGTGATACCAGCGAGAGTGGCTGGCAGTTTCTTCTCGTAAAATGCAATTCTAGAATTTGACTTTCTTTAGGAAAGGGATAACATATAAGCAATTACTTATGCGTTATCAGAGAGGAATTATGTCTGATGCAGCACCAAAGTGCCACGCAGACCACACCGGTGAAAACTTGGCGAAAATAGCGCAACAATATCTGCTTGACGGTATCACTGCCACCCATATCGCCGACCTGTTTAAAGCGCTGTCTGACCCAACTCGGGTGCGGATTATCGGTGTGCTGGCAAACATGGAAATTTGTGTGGGTGACTTATGTCTGGTTTTGGGCATGACTCAACCGGCAGTGTCGCATCAACTGCGCTTATTGCGCAATTTGCACCTTGTCCGCGCCCGTAAAGAGGGAAGACACGTGTTTTACACCTTGGACGATGCGCATATTCACGATTTATTTGAACAAGGACTGGCACATATTCAGCACAAATAATTTTTTTTGCGACAACACATACACACATACTTATATACTCACAAGAGAAGTCTAAAATGAGTCACCAACATCACGAACATACCACCCCAGAAAGCGGTTCCCGATTGGCAATTGTCGTCGGGCTAAATTTAACCATCACCATTGCAGAAATCAGCGGCGGATTAATCTCCGGGAGTCTTTCCCTCATTTCCGATGCTCTGCACAACCTCAGTGACGCCATCGCCGTGGTAATGGCATGGATTGCCATTCGCCTCAACAAACGCCCCCGCGACGACCACTACACCTTCGGATTGAAACGTGCCCAACTGCTGGCAGCCGTTTTCAATTCAGGCGTGTTGGTTGCCGTTAGTTTGTATTTATTTATTGAAGCGTGGAAACATTTTGTAAACCCGGAACCCATTTCGGGAATAATTATGACCTCTGTTGCCGGCATTGGATTGCTTGCCAATATTTTGGGAACATGGCTTTTGGCTCGCGGCTCGAAAGATAGCATGAATTTACGCGCCGCTTATTTGCATCTATTTTCTGATGCGATATCCAGCATCGGGGTTATTTTCGGCGGGTTGGCAATTATGTTTTTCAACATTACATGGATTGACCCGCTGTTAACCGTGTTGATTGGCATTTATATTTTGCGTGAAAGTGTCATCATCC
>CAYZQQ010000002.1:0-30917 GCA_964480075.1 uncultured Anaerolineaceae bacterium | reverse complement strand
AACCGCGAGTGCAATCGCTGGACGGGCTGGAAGCGCCGGTCACAAAACTTCCCGGCATAAAAGATGCCAACGCCACAAAACTGGCAAAACTCGGCGCGGAAACCGTTGGCGATTTGCTGACACTGTATCCGCGACGGTATGACGATTATCGCAACCTAAAAACCATCCATCAACTGAATTTTGGGGAAGAAGTTACCATTATCGCCCATGTTTGGCAGGTGAACACCCGTCAAAGCCGCGCCGGTCGTTCGATTGTGACGGCTATCCTGTCTGATGGCACCGGTACAATTGAAACCACATGGTTCAACCAACCGTGGTTAGAGAAAAAACTCACCTCAAACCGGCAGGTAGTCATCAGCGGCAAAGTTGACGAATATTTGGGGCGGCTGGTATTTCAATCGCCGGAATGGGAGTTTTTGGACAAAGATTTGGTTCACACCGGACGGCTCGTGCCGGTATACCCGCTCACCGGCGGCATCACCGCCCATTGGATGCGCCGGTTGCAGAAACGCACCGTGGATTATTGGTCGCCGCGATTGCCCGACCATCTGCCCGAAGCGCTGCGCGAACGGCTGAAAATGCCCCCGTTCGGTGAATCGATTCGCCAGATTCATTTTCCGGATGATTGGCAAACGCTGGAATCTGCCCGCCGCCGGTTGGCATTCGATGAATTACTATTGATTCAATTGGGCGTATTTAAACAACGCCAGCAGTGGAAATCGCATCCGGGTGTGCCGGTGACCATCAACCACACGGTAATTGACTCGTTTTTGGCGGCACTACCCTTCAGCTTGACCGGCGCACAACAGCGGGCGCTGGATGAAATTCTTGGCGATATGGCGCAACCTGCCGCCATGAGCCGTCTGTTGCAGGGCGATGTCGGTTCCGGTAAAACAGTGGTGGCGCTGGCGGCAATGCTCGCTGCAATTGCAGATGGGGGTCAAGCTGCCATTCTTGCCCCGACTGAAATTTTGGCGGAACAACATTTTAACAGTATGCGCGCGCTGTTGGCGCAGAGCGGTTATCTGGGAAAAATCAATGTCGCCCTGCTGACCGGAGGCACTAAAGCCCCCGCCCGCGCCAAAATATTACCGGGGCTGGCGGACGGCGCCATTCAACTGCTGGTTGGCACGCACGCCATCATCCAAAAAGGCGTGACACTGCACAATTTACGGCTGGCAGTGGTGGATGAACAGCATCGCTTTGGCGTGGAACAGCGCGGACTGCTGCGTCAAAAGGGCAGCAATCCCCATATGCTGGTGATGAGCGCCACGCCCATCCCGCGTTCACTGGCGTTGACCATGTATGGTGACCTCGATTTATCCATCATTGATGAAATGCCCGCCGGAAGGCGAGAGATAAAAACCGTGTGGCTGATGCCGTCGGAGCGTGAACGCGCATACCAATTTGTGCAATCGCAAATTGACAAAGGACGACAAGCCTTCATCATTTGCCCATTAGTGGAAGAGTCTGATAAAATTGAAGCAAAGTCTGCGGTTGAAGAACATAAGCGATTGCAATCCGCCGTCTTCCCCAAATTGAAGTTGGGATTGCTGCACGGTCGGATGAAAGCCAAAGAGAAAGGATCGGTTATGGCAGATTTTCGGGACGGAAACACGGATATTTTAGTATCCACCTCTGTGGTGGAGGTGGGCATTGATATTCCCAACGCCTCAACCATGCTCATCGAAGGCGCGAACCGGTTTGGGTTGGCGCAGTTGCACCAATTTCGCGGACGGGTGGGGCGCGGGGCGCATCAAAGTTACTGCATCCTGCTATCGGACAGCGCCACGCCGGAAGCTGAATCGCGATTGAACGTGATGCAGCACACCAACAATGGGTTCGAGCTGGCGGAAGAAGACCTAAAGCTGCGGGGTCCCGGCGAATTTTTTGGCACCAAACAGAGCGGACTGCCCAGCCTGAAGCTTGTTAAATTATCCGATACCCAATTGCTTGAAATGGCGCGGGATGAAGCGAAAACTATTATCGATACTGACCCGCACCTGGAGCAACCGGAACATAAACTGCTGGCACAGCGGGTTAATACATTCTGGCAAAAAATAGCCGACCGGAGTTAATAATGAAGAGAGCGCTCTACCCGGCAAGTTTTGACCCGGTAACTCTGGGGCATGTGGACATCGCAGAGCGAGCCGGGAAATTATTCGATGAAGTGGTCATCGGCGTGTTTGAAAAACCGTTAAAAAATCTGTTGTTTACCCCCGACGAGCGACTGACCATGACCCGGCAAGCGATGGCACACATTCCCAACGCCACAGTCGTAGCGTATGGCGGGCTAACCGCTCATTTTGCGCAAAAAATTGGGGCGAATGTGATTGTACGCGGCTTGCGGGCGGTGTCTGATTTTGAATGGGAAATGCAACTCGCGCTGGCAAACCAAAGCATCGCCGGAGATGTTGACACGATGTGTTTGATGACCAGCCAGCAATTTTCGTTCATCAGCTCCAGTATCGTAAAAGAAATTGGGTTAAATGGGGGTGTGGTGAAACATTTGGTACCCGCACACGTTGAAATTGCACTCAAAGCACGATATAATCAATTAGAAGAAACGGCTTAACTGCAGCGATATTCTAGGAGGGCACCGTGGACATTATGCGCTTGGTAGATGATTTGGAAGAATTAATAAACAACAGCTCACGCATTCCTTTCACATCGAATGTGATAGTGAATGAAGATGCGTTATATGAAATTGTAGACCAAATGCGCGCCTCAATTCCCACCGAAATTAAAGAAGCACGCCGCACCGAAGCAGAGCGCCAACGCATTTTGGCGCGCGCCCAAGAAGAAGCCGACCGTCTGGTTAATATGGCAAAAGAAAAAATTATGGCGGCAGTGGATGACCACCAAATTATCGAAGCCGCCAAATCTCATGCCAAAGAAACCATCGTGCATGCAGAAAAAGAGGCATGGAAACTAAAAGTAGAATCACACAATTATGTATCCGAAAACCTGAGCGATTTGGAAGAAGCATTGCTAAAACTGCTCACGACCGTTCGAAACGGAATGCGGCACATGCAACAAAATCCCCCCCCCCTGCCGCCACCATCGGCACAAGGGTCAGACGTGGCAGACGATGGAGACGAACCGGCGAACGCATAATCATCGCCGGGCAAAAAACCTTCGTTGGTGATGTTTGACCACATTATTGCCGCATTGCTTTTGCCAGAATGCCCAAATCAGATATAATTGAAACGTTGTATTTTAGCGGGAGTTGGTAACGCTGTGACCCAGACAGAACGGCTAAAAGGGAACTTGCTCCGATTCAATGTAGCCCAACTGCTCAAAGAACGAACGGAAGCTAGTCGAAAATTTAAAATTGAAAGTGCGCTCGTTCCTGTTGATGATTTGGGCTTAACGCTTAAATCACCGTTGACGGGGACCGTTCGGATGGTAAAAGTTGGCGCGGATGTGCTGGTCACCGGGACACTCGATGCCACGCTTGAAATACCGTGTACCCGTTGTTTGACGCCGGTGGATGTGCCGGTGTCTATTGAAATTGAAGAAACTTTTGTCCCGGTAGCCGATATCGCCACCGGCATGCATTTGACCCTTCCGGAAGATGCGGATGCTACCACACTCATTGACGAAGGGCACCTTTTGGATTTGACAGAAGTTGTGCGACAAGAGTTGTATGTGAGTCAACCCACACAAGTTTTGTGCCGTGAGGGCTGTCGGGGGTTATGCTCGCAGTGTGGACAAAATTTAAACATCAGCACGTGTGACTGCGAAACCCCCATCACCGATTCGCGATGGGCAGCATTATTGTCACTTAAAAAAGACTAAACCTAACTTTAGTGAATTATTGGAAGTGAAAGGAATTATAAATTATGGGAGCACTACCGAAACGACGAATTTCCAGAACTCGACAAGCCCGTCGCCGCGCACATTACCTGAAATTAGATATGCCGCATATGGTTCGCTGCCCGCAGTGCAAAACACTGCGTCTGGCACACACCGTATGTCCCACCTGCGGTACCTATAAAGGTATTGAAGTTTTGGACATTGAAGACAGCGCCGAATAATTCAACCGTCTCGAAACGTAAAAGCAATGGCTGTGTTAGAATAATAGAAACTAACACAGCCATTCTCTTATAGGGAGTTGAATCATTATGACAAAACCGGCATTTGTTTTTCCGGGGCAAGGGTCGCAATATGTGGGCATGGGCAAATCGGCGGCAGAAGCGTACCCCGCCGCCGCCGAAATTTTTGCGCGCGCCGATGAAATTCTGCACACAAAGCTTTCTGCGGTGTGCTGGGAAGGTCCGGAAGTGGATTTAAACCAGACATACAATACCCAATCGGCGATATTTGTGACCAGTGTGGCGGTATTGGAAGCGTTGCGTGCGGCGGGATATGCCGCCACGCCGAATTTTGTTGCCGGACACAGCTTGGGCGAATATGTGGCGTATGTGGTGGCGGGTGTACTTTCGTTTGAAGATGGCTTGCGTCTGGTGCGCGAACGTGGACGATTGATGGCAAAAGCCGGTAGTGAAAATCCCGGAAAGATGGCGGCAATCCTAAAATTATCGGATGAACAGGTAGCAGATATCTGTCGTCAAGCTTCGGTTGATGTGGGATGGGTACAAATTGCCAATCTCAACTCGCCGGGACAGGTGATCATTTCCGGTTCATCGGCGGGAATTGACCGCGCTATCGAATTGGCAAAAGCCGCCGGCGCTCGCCGGGCGCAGGAACTCGCGGTGAGCATCGCGGCACATTCCACATTGATGGAAAGCGTCAATGCAGAATTTGCCAAAGCCGTTGAATCGACCCCGTTGCATTCCCCACAGATTGCGATAGTGGGCAACATCTCCGCGCAACCGCTGACCACATTGGCAGACATCAAACTGGAAATGGTGGGACAACTGACGCATTCTGTGCAGTGGACGCAATCGGTGCAATATATGATTGCGCAGGGCGTCACCCGCTTTGTCGAAATTGGTCCAAAAAATGTGTTGACCGGACTCATCAAACGCATTGACAAAACAGTGTCGCGGACTTCTGTGGAAGACGCGGACGGCATCGAAGAACTTTTGGAGGCAACCGATGATTGATTTGGCGGGCAAAGTGGCAGTGGTAACGGGTAGTTCGCGCGGTATCGGCGCGGCAATTTCAATAGTGTTGGCGCAATTGGGCGCTAAAGTGGTTATAAACCATCGCCATAGCGCCGATGGCGCCAGCGGTGTACAGCAAACTATCGTCGATTTGGGCGGCGAAGCCATCGTGGTGCAAGCGGATGTGAGCCAATTTGCCGATGCGCAACGGTTGATAAAAGAAACACTGGACGCTTTTGGGCAGATTGATATTTTGGTGAACAATGCCGGTACCACCCGCGATAAACTCATTATGATGATGAAAGAAGAAGATTGGGAACTTGTTTTGCGCACCAACCTCACCAGCGCGTTCAACTGTGCCAAAGCCGCCATTCGCCCGATGATGAAAAAACGATACGGGCGTATCATCAACATCACATCGGTAGTGGGCTTGGCAGGGCAGGCGGGGCAAGCAAATTACGCCGCGTCAAAAGCAGGGCTTATCGGCTTGACCAAAAGTTTAGCAAAAGAAATCGGGTCACGGCACATCACCGTCAACGCCATTGCGCCCGGATTCGTTCCCACGGCGCTGACAAACGTGCTGCCGCAAGAAGCTGTCAACGAAGCCATTGCCAACACGCCCCTGAAACGGTTGGGCGAACCGGAAGACATCGCGTATGCCGTGGCATTCCTCGCCTCCGACAAAGCGAGTTTCATCACGGGGCAGGTATTGTCAGTTGACGGCGGCTTAATAATGCAGTAAAATCCTGTTGGCTTTGATGGATGCCATATTGGGATTACATTAACAAGAGAGTATTTATATGATAGTTCGTAGTCAGGCTAGAGCGCTTGTATTGCAGTGTCTTTATGAATTGGACTTCACCGGTCATTCGTTTGAACAAATTCTTGATGCGCATGTGGTTGGAAAAGCACCGGATGAAAGCGTGACAAATTATGCAATGCGTATGCCACCACGCGGCATGGAGTTTGTGCGGATGTTGGGAGGAGCCGTCGAACAACATTTGGCAGAACTTGACGCACTGGCGGCAAAATTCGCTCTGGAATGGCCTCTTGATCAAATTTCTGCCATTGACCGCAATGTTTTGCGGATTGCCATTTGCGAAATGCTATTTACGGGCGATGCTCCCGATAAGGTGGTCATCAACGAGGCGGTAGAACTGGCAAAATTATTTGGGGGTGATAGCTCTCCACGGTTTGTCAACGGGGTGCTGGGGGCAGTGGTCGCGCAAAAAACAGCGCAACGGAAAACGGCGGCATAGCGAAACTTATGGATTTCTTGGGTGTTGGTGTACCGGAATTAGCGGTAATAATTGTGTTGGCACTGATATTTGTTGGACCGCGAGACCTGCCAAAATTAGCTGCCCGCGCGGCGAAAGCACTGCGCGAGATCCGGCAAATGTCAGAAGGTATCACCAGTGAATGGCAGCGCGAAGTAAATGCGGTGGATATTGATTTGGGCGGCATAAAAGAATTACGCGACGAGCTGACCGCGGCACAAGAATCGGTGCGGAAAGTAACATCAACCACGCTTGATTTGAACGCCGTCACCAATCCGAAGCCAAAGCCCGATGCCACCCCTGCCGCAAAGCCAACGCCTCCCGACACCGACAGCACGCCAACTGCGCCCACGCCCCCCGCAGAGGAACCGGCACACAGTGACTCAACCGACGCATAACAACGACCCCCAAAGACTTGCCGCGCAAATGACGTTGCTGGAACATCTTGATGAGTTCCGGCGGCGGCTGATTGTGGTATCTGTGGCTGTTTTGGTTACCACCCTGCTGAGTTTCGCCTTTGCCAAAGAGTTGGTCAGCCTGCTGGCGCTGCCCATTGGCGGCATTCAAAACTTGCAGTCGATTGACGTCACCGAAAATATTTCGGTGTTTATGAAAGTATCGTTAATGGGCGGCATGATACTTTCGATGCCGGTGATACTCTATGAATTGATAGCATTCATCGTGCCCGGTTTAACCCGCTCTGAAAAACGGGTGCTGTACATCGCCATTCCGGCGGCGCTCACCCTTTTTTTAAGTGGCATTGCCTTTGCCTATTTTGTGATGATGCCACGCGCCGTACCATTCCTGATGAGCTTTTTGGATATTCCTACCGCGCCGCGCCCGCAAACATATTTCGGTTTTGTCACCCGATTGATTTTTTGGATTGGGGTAAGTTTTGAGCTGCCGCTGGTGATGGCATTACTGGCGCGATTGGGCGCAGTCAGCCCCGAATTTTTGTGGAAAAACGCGCGTTACGCCGTGGTCATCATCGCCATTGCCGCCGCACTCATCACCCCCACCCCCGACCCGTTGAATATGAGTTTGGTGATGGCGCCGTTGTTGGTGCTGTATGGGCTGGGGATGGGTTTGGCAAAATTGATGTATCGTCCCAGAGAGAGCAGTTTAACGCCAATGGAATAATGGCTGATACCGGCTCAATTAAAATAACGTGCCAGCAGAAAATCAAATATAGTGGGGAATATGTGGCTGCCCGCCACAAAAACCCGGTCGAACAGAGCCACGTAAGTATCGCGTGGCTCTTTTTTGGCGACCATCAGCAGTTTGCGCGCCACTTTTTCGGCGGGAACACCCTGTACCCGCCCCTGCCGCTGGCGGTGTTCGCCGAGTGTGCTGTCCATAAAACCGGTGCGCGTCACCCCCGGATATACCGTGCTGAAGCGAATATTTCCCCCCGCCAATTCCACCCGCATCGATTCGACAACGTGTTCCAGCGCCGCTTTGCTGGCGCAGTATCCGCCCGCCAACGGTGTTGCTCGCCTGCCGATGATGGATGAAATATTGATAATCAATCCGCCGCCATGCGCCTGCATATGCGGAATGACGGCTTGCATGAGCTGCACCGGTGCAAAAAAATTCACCGCCATCACCCGCTCCAAATCCGTGAGAGATGCAGTGTGGGTGGTGCCATAAATGCCGATACCGGCATTGTTGATGAGAATATCAATCGCCCCAAAATGAGCGATGGTTTTTGAAACAATCTCGGCGGGAGCATCGGGTGCGGTGAGGTCAATGGGCACAGATAACACGGCTGCGGGGCACAATCCGTCTGCCAGCGCCGTCAGTTTAGCGGCGTTACGGGCAACCAATGCCAGATTATATCCGCTGGCGGCGAATATTTGAGCAGTCGCGCGTCCAATGCCCTGACTCGCGCCGGTTAATAAAACAGTTTTCGCAGCCATCAATTTTCGGCGACCCGTTCCAGACAAGCGCGGATGGCAGGTAGTTGGGCGCGGGCGGCAGCTTCTCCGGCATGAATGAGTTGTTGTGCGGCGGTAAAATCGAGGGCGTGTTCTGCTTGAGCGCCGGTGTGGATCATCACATCCACTGCATCCAGTTGAGAATTGACGAGCTGATTTTCGACAATACTTTGAATATTGCTGATGATTTGCAGGAAATTCGGCTTTTTGGTGCGTTTCGGCGGTGGCGAAGGTTGATTGTCAATCAGCGGTTGAATCACGCTAGAGGCAATAACAATGTCTGCCCCTTTATCGCGCAGCAATTCAGCAGGGATGGGGTTTACAAATGCACCATCAATGAAGAAACGTTGGTTTGCGTGCCACGGGTCTGCCAAAATGGGAATGCTCAAACTGGCGCGGATAGCATCTGCCAGCGGGCCAGAATCGAATACAATTTCTTCACCGGTGAAAATATCAGCGGCGACGCAGTAAAATGGAATATCCAAATCTTCAAACCGCTGATGCTGCACCATACGGGCAATCAACTCTTTTGCTTTTGCGCCCTTCAGCAAACCGGAACGTGGCGGAATATTAATATCCCAATTTGTCCAGCGATTGTATGTTTGCAACTCGTCAGCAAATGCCACAATATCAGCGGCGCTGCGCCCCAATGCCATATGGATTCCAAAAAACGCCCCCGCGCTGGTTCCGGCAATTATATCCACCGGAATATTCTCTTCTAACAGCACTTTTATCACGCCCAAATGCGCCAGCCCCTTTCCGCCACCACTGGAAAGCGCCAGCCCTACCGTATGTCCGGTTAATCGGCGGGCAACCCGGTTGAGCGCACCGGGTTTGGCGCTGGTTTCCCACAATTTTTCTGCGCCCACATTTTCTTTTAACCATGCGGGAGGTGTGCCAATGCTGATAACGGTATCGGACAAACTGAGTACTTTGCGCACCAACGGGCTGGGTTCGGTCGGCAGAGGTAGAATGATGTGGCTGAACTGGTCGATGTGCCGGCTCAACTGACCGGCTATATTTTCCAGCGAAAGGGTTTCACCGTGCAAGATATGCACGTTGGGAATGGCTTCCATTGGTGCGATGAGCGCATCGGCAGAGAGTGGCAGCACGGCAATGGGGTTTTTTACGTGTGACGCGATGGTGCGCGTCAACTCGCCATTATCCGCACCCCACAGCGCCGAAATTCGGCGTGCCTGAGGCAAAAAGCGACGTTTGCTGGTATTTACCAACCGCTGGCTCAATTCACGGGTCATATAAATGGCAATTTCGGGACGTTCCATCAGCAGCCGGTCAAACGCATCTTTCTCCAGCACATACAAATCGGCATCGATAGCAATTTTTAAGCTGGCGGAACGGGGTTCTGCCAGCAACAGTGCAATTTCGCCCACAAAACTGCCGGGACCCAAATATGCCAATGCCTGATGTGCGCTTTCATCCCACACCACAACTTGACCGGATTTCACCAAATACATCGCGCTACCGATGTCGCCTTGGCGAAAAATGGTTTGCCCTTTAGCAAAACTAATCTGTTTCAACAGAGCGGCAATGGAATTTAAATCATCATCAGACAAATCTCTAAAAAGTGGGATGGCACGCAGCGCTTGAAGCATCGGAAAGTTCCTTTCAATATCTTTACTATTATCGGCGAGAAATCCAAATCCGTCAATAGGAAAGCTGGACTGCGATATTTAGCAACGAGTTTTTGACACCGCTTTCTGCACACGGTACAATATTGGTTGTTGAAGTTGTACCATTGTAGCAGGTGCACTTCAATTTTTTTATCACGAAAGCTGAACTGCGACAACATAGAACAAAAGTCAGAACGTATAGATTTGTTAGGTGAAAGGTAATGTATTCTCATTGCGAAATTTTGTTCCCGCACTCAAAGGTTAGCGGGTTAAAAAAATTAAAAGGACAAGAATGGCAGGATTTGGTTGAGTATGTGGCGGTGCTACCGGAAACTCATATGGATGCGCTGGCTTTCAGTCATATGATGATAAAGGTCTGCGATTGTTTGAATTGCGATTTGGGTAGCTATAAAGCCGCGCTGGGATGTGCGGCATGTTCACAGCGCACAATTAATGCACTCAGAGACACGGACAATCAACTCATCCGCCGCTATAAAAAATCACGGATGGAAATGATCGCATATCTTAATAAAGTTGGTATGGATGAAGCAGTGTTAGAAGCCGACCCACTGCATGAGAAAGTTCCGGCATAAACATTGCAGATATACCGAGCGGCACTGGCTTTAATGCAGGTGTCGCTTTTTATTTGTACCGGGGCGGGTGTCTCTGCGAATTGCCGCTGATTGAATGTACCCCATGACTTGCTGCGGGGAATTAAACCCGCAACTCATTAAAATCCAAAGCTATTCTGCGGGAGGAAGGACAACGGGCTATGGACTATATTGCCATATTGAAACGAGCATTCCATATTACGTTTAAATATCGTGCCCTGTGGCTATTTGGTATTTTGCTGGCAATATTCAGCGGGGATCGCCGCGCTCCCAACGTGTGGAGTGGAAATGGTGCGGAAAGCAACAGTGCTATCGGGAAATTCCCCGTTGCCGGGAACCCATTCTCAGGCATGGATGTGCCGCTGCTGCTGGCAATTATCTTTGCGGTATTGGTGATTGTGCTGCTGTTGATGATTTTGGCAATCATCGTCCGGTCGGTGTCGCGAGCGGCGCTCATCGGAATGGTATGGCAGGTAGAAGACACCGCTGCGGTCACGGTTAAAGACGGGTGGCACACCGGCTGGTCACGGCGAGCATGGCGCATTTTCTTGATAAACGTGATTGTCGGCGTGCCGCTGGTGTTGGTGGCGCTGATAACCCTCGCCTTGGCGGCATCTCCGCTGACATTATTGCTGATTGACAACTCATTCGCGCCATTGGCAATTTTACTGACCGTGCTGTTTGTGGTGCTGTGGATTTTTCTGCTCATTCCGATTAGCATTATCGTTTCGCCATTTTTAGAATTGAGCTGGCGGTTTGCCGCGCTGGAAGAAACGGGCGCCATTGAAAGTTTGCGCCGTACTGTCACGCTCATTCGGCAGCGATGGAAAGATGTGGCAATTGCCACTGCGGTGATGATTGGCGTGGGGTTTGCGGTAGCAATTGTAATGTTCGCCGCAATAATTTTGCTGATACTGTTGGGGGTGATGATTGGGGCAGTGCCGGCGCTGGCAGCGTACTTGCTCACCCAAGAACCGATGGCAGCGTTGCTGGCGGGTGTGCCGGTATTTTTGGTGATGGTCATTCTGCCGGCAATTTTTATATCCGGTTTGACCATGGTCTATCAATCAACGGCATGGACGCTGATTTTCCGCGAAATTCAGTCGGGGGCAAAAACGCCGGAGACACCGGACAAATTACCCGAAACGAGCGCATCCGCAGACCAACCGCTGGAAACAATCTCCGGCACAGTAATAATGGATGGCGATGACAAATCGCCCGCACCGGAAAACGCAGATTAACCGCCGGCTTTTTTCACCGCATATCCCAATCGCCCCAATTCTGTGACGATTTTATCGCGATGGTCGCCCTGAATTTCAATTTCGTCCCCTTTAACCGTGCCGCCCGCGCCGCACAGCTTTTTTAGCGATTTTTGTAGCGCCCTCATATCAATGGGCGATAATTGAAATCCGCGTGCCACACTCACTGCTTTTCCGCGCCGTCGTTTTTTGTCGAGCCACACCCGGATTGTTTGCGCCGCCGGCGGGACGCTGACCGCTCGTTGTGGTTCGGCGGAACGGTTCACGCTCGCATCGGCGCGCGTGGAATAAACCAACTTTTGTTTTTTAGCTGCCACAATTGCTCCTTTAAACCCTCCGTGCAGAGAATATACCGACACCATCAAAAATATGCAAAATTTTCCAAACCAAAAAATACGAGTATCATATACCTCATGACAAACCCTGACCGTTACTTTTACACTGATGCACCCCGTGAACGAGGCTTTTTGGTGGGCGTTGATATGCGTTCACACGCCTATCAAACCGGCTTGCTGGACGTGGAAGATTCGCTGGAAGAGCTGGCGGCATTGGCAGACACCGCCGGAGTCGAAGTGGTGGGCGGCACGTTTCAGCGATTGAACAAACCCGTTTCTGCCACATTTATCGGCTCCGGCAAAGTGGATGAGCTGAAAACATACCGTGACGAGCTTTCCATCGAAGTATTCATTTTTGATGATGAACTCAGCCCGCGCCAACAGCGAGTGCTGGAAAAATCTCTGGACGTAAAAGTGATTGACCGCACGGCGCTCATCCTTGATATTTTTGCGCGGCATGCCCGCACTCGCGAAGGGCAATTGCAGGTGGAACTGGCGCAGATGGAATATCGACTGCCACGCCTGACTCGCATGTGGACGCATTTAGCGCGTCAAGCAGGCGGGCGCGCAGGTGGCGCAACCGGTGGGGTCGGTGTGCGCGGTCCCGGCGAAACTCAGTTGGAAGTTGACCGCCGCGAAATAAACCGCAAAATTTCCGCCCTTAAGCGTGAACTGGAAAAAGTCCGCGCCCATCGCGCCCGTTACCGCGAGCGTCGCCGCCAAAGCCAAATCCCGGTGGTCGCCATAGTGGGCTATACCAACGCCGGAAAAAGCACCCTGCTCAACCGGTTGATTGACCATGCCGGAGCCGCTGCTGAACCCGGCAACCCCATCTACACTGCCAACCGGCTTTTCGCCACGCTAGACCCCACCACTCGCCGCATTTCCCTGCCGGACGGCACGGACGTGCTGTTCAGCGATACCGTGGGCTTCATTCAGAAACTTCCCACTGAACTGATTGCGGCGTTTCGCGCTACACTAGAAGAAGTGACCGAAGCATCGCTGTTGCTGCATGTGGTTGATATTACCCATCCCAATGCGATGGAGCAGGTGGCGGCAGTAGAAGAAACCCTGCGCCAATTAAATGCCACCGACATCCCCATGCTGACCGTGTTGAATAAAATGGATGTATTTTCCGGCGATTTAGCGGCGATGGAGAGCGCGTTGGCTGTTTTTTCCGACAGCATTCCCGTCAGCGCTAAAACCGGGTACGGCGTGCCGGAACTGCTGGCGCGTGCTGAATCTCAACTGCATTTGGATATGGTTTCGCTGGCGCTGCATCTGCCATACAGTGCGGGGAACCTCGTTTCGCTGCTGCACGAGCAGGCAATTATCGAGTCAGAATCACATGATGAAACCGGAACGCTCGTAACCGTGCGCGTTCCCGCCAAACTGGTTAAACTGTTTTTGCCATACCGCCAATAATTTCGCAATGCCGGAGGTGAACTATGAAAGAATTTTTGAATCGATTAGCTGAAATTAAGGGCATTTTGCCGCTGAGTGGATTGTTGCTGGTGGCTATCAGCCTGATTGCCCAATTTGTGCCCGCGATGAGTTTTTTTACACCCGGAAACTGGTTGTTGCATGTGGGCGTTCTCATTGGGCTGGGTGGGCTTTTGGCGGCAGATACGTTATGACAGATTTGACGACACTCACCCCGCTAACCGCCCTTTCGCCGCTGGATGGGCGCTATCGCGCCAAAGTGGATGCGCTGGCAGCGTATTTTTCTGAATTTGCGCTGATGAAACGGCGTCTGTATGTGGAGGTAGAATGGGTCATCGCGCTGGCAGATGCGCCGGATATTGCAGAACTTCCGCCATTTTCAGCCCCCGACCGGGCTTGGCTGCGCAATTTGGTGGTTAATTTTGACCTGGATGCGGCACGCGCCATTAAAACCATCGAGCAGAAAATTAACCACGATGTTAAAGCCGTGGAATATTATCTAAAAGCGCAGGTGGCGGAGTCTCATCTGGCAGCGCATGCAGAATTTGTGCATTTTGCATGCACCTCGGCAGACATAAACAATTTGGCAACCGCGCTGATGCTGAAAGCGGCGCTTGAAACCGTATGGCAACCGGCGGCGCAATTAGTGGTGGATGCGCTGACGGCACTGGCGGCGCGCTATCAATCGCTGCCGATGCTGGCGCACACGCACGGGCAACCTGCATCGCCCACGACCATGGGGAAAGAAATGGCGGTTTTTGTGTACCGGCTCAATCGACAACTCAGTGCGCTGGCAGCACAGCCCATTCTGGGGAAAATGAACGGCGCAGTGGGGAATTTTAACGCGCATGTCGCGGCATATCCTGCGGTCGATTGGCTGGCATTTACCCGCGATTTTGTCGAAAATCGGTTGGGGTTGACCCAGAATCCACTGACCACTCAAATTGAGTCACACGATTATTTGGCGGAGGTTTTCCATACCATCATTCGCGTCAATACCATCGCCACCGATGTGGCACGAGATATGTGGGCGTATATTTCCACCGGATATTTTCGGCAAAAAGTTATCGCCGGAGAAGTTGGGTCATCCACCATGCCCCACAAAGTAAATCCCATTGACTTTGAAAACGCCGAGGGGAATTTTGGGCTGTCGAATGCGCTGCTGGGGTTTATGGCGCAAAAATTGCCCGTATCGCGCTGGCAGCGCGATTTGTCGGACTCAACGGTTATGAGAAATATTGGGGTAGGCTTGGGTTATTCGCTGTTGGGGCTGATGTCGTTGCGGCGGGGGTTACAGAAAGTTTTGGTAGCAGAGGATACCCTGCGTGCGGAACTCAATTCGTCGTGGGATGTGCTGGCGGAAGCAGTACAAACGGTCATGCGCAAGCACGGCATCGAAAATCCATACGAGCAATTGAAGGCATTGACGCGCGGTCAGCGTATTTCGGCGGAGCAATTACGCGCATTCATTCGAGATTTACCCATTCCCGCGGCTGAAAAAACGCGGCTGTTGCACCTGTCGCCGGAAACGTACATCGGTTTGGCGGCAAAATTGGTATCGCTGTCAGTGCCCCAAAAATAAGTTTACGACAATCATCGGATGTGTTATAATTAGGTTGTCAAAAGTATCGAGAGAATACCGGAGAAAATATGGCTGCTCAAATCTTGTTGATTGAAGACGATAAAGAAATGGTTACGCTGGGGACATTAATCCTTGAGCGGGAGGGGTATAAAGTATTATCGGCGTATTCCGGTATGGATGGACTGACAATTTTAGACGCTCACAAAGATGAGGTTGATTTAATTTTGCTGGATGTGATGATGCCCGGTATGTATGGCTGGGAAATTTTGGAGCGTGTTAAACAAGATGAAAATACCAAACATATTCCCGTGATTATGCTTACAGCGCGGCATTATTTGGAGGATGAAGTTGAGACCGGGAAATATGCCGACCTGTTCAGCGAATATATCGTCAAGCCGTTTGTGGTGCGAGACCTACTCAATAAAATAGCGAAAAACTTGCCGCGGTCACAGCTTGAATAATTATTTGTAGTGCAAAAATAAAACAGCCGCCGAACAAACTTCATCGGCGGTTGTTTTGTAGGTGGAAAAGCTACTATTGCGCCCGCGCCAGTGTGCGTCCGGCAACGGTAGCTTTTTCGGTGTCCACAAAATAAGATTGACACGCTTCATCAATCAATTCGGGTGAGAGATGGAGCGGTTCTCCGCCATAATTGCACAATGAAACCACAATTTTTAGAATATCACGCGGGTGGACAGATTGCAGCACCCGTTTGGGTTTGCGATACCATTCCTGTAGAAAATGGACAAATGATGCTTTGTCGAACGGTACGCCGAGTGCGCCGCACATCTCTACAAAAATGTGATAAAACATTTTCTCATCGGGGCTAAAAACACCCACTTTCATTTGAATGCGGCGCAAAAACGCATCGTCCACCAATTGCTCGGGGTCTAGGTTTGTGCTGAACACAATCAGTTGTTTGAACGGCACTTGGAATGTTTGTCCCGTTTGCAACCGGAACAAATCAATTTCGGTTTCCAGTGGCACAATCCAGCGATTGAGCAACTGTGCCGGACTCACCTGCTGTCTGCCAAAATCGTCAATCAAAAACATACCGCAATTAGCCTTCATTTGCAGGGGAGCTTCGTAGAATTTGGCAATCGGGTCAAACCGTAAATCGAGGCTATCTAGCGTTAGCTCTCCGCCAACAATCACAAAGGGACGACGATATAATCGCCAGCGTGGGTCAATAGAGGTAGATGAATCAATGGGGACTTCGCGGTGAATCAGTTTATCAAAAAGCTGAATAATTTGCCCGCCCACCGTAACAGCATACGGCAGCCAGACCGGGTCGCTGCCGGCAACCAGCAATCCCACCGCCTGAGCGATAGTGGTTTTTCCGTTTCCGGGGGGACCGTATAAAAAAATGGATGTCCCGGCGTTCACCGCAGGCCCAATGCGCCGGTGAAAGTTGGGAGGCAGTATCAGATGACTTAACGCTTGCTGCACCCGTTCCGGGCTGATGGGGTCTTTTCGGGTTTGCAAAACTACTGCTTTGTTATACTGTTCCAACGGAACGGGTGCGGGTCCAATATATTGAGACCGCTCCATGGCATCACGCGCCCGCTTCTTCCCCTCGTCGGTGATGGCGTATGTGTAGCCCTGTCGCCCCAAGCCGCTTGTGCCACGCCGTACCTCCACCAGATGTTCCCGCTGGAGATATTCTAGCGCTTCATCGGTGATGCGAGAAGGAAGTTTGATGAGCCGTTTTACATCGCTGCCGGAGGCTTTGCCGTAATTAAAGAAATAACGCAAAATAATATCAGACACCAATGAGGTGGGAATATCCAACTGTTCAAAGTTAGGGGGGGGGGTTAAAATTTCTGCTATTCCATTTGTTGCCACAGTATTCTCCTGCATCCGTTGCGTTTTTACTTTTACATATCAATCTTACCTGATTTTTATAGTTGTGGCAACAACACCATAGACCTATTGCGCACCACAATGATAGCCCCTTTTTGTTTTTTGGTGTATTATTGCGTACAATAACTTTGTATACCGTAGAGGGCAACATCATAGCAATTTGGATGATAAAGGAGGTCATCATTATGGGTGCATCGGGCGAACAATACCTGACGATTCGAGAAGCTGCAGAACGTTTGAACGTCAACCCGCGAACCATTAACCGCTGGATACACAAAGGCGAATTGGACGCGGTGAAGCTGCCGGGTCGAGCCGGGGGTGAGTTTCGTGTTTCCACGACCGAGTTACAGCGTTTGCTGGGGGAAATTCCTACCAACGACGTGGCAGCGCTCCGTTCCGAGCGCAATCGAATGCGCGCGTTGCTGACATCCATTTGGGAAGCGTGTGACCATGCTATTTATGTATCCGGTAGAGGGTATGAAGTGCTTCTCAATCCGGATTTGTACAACCAAGTCCGGGATATAATCGACCGCGAATAACACTCTCTCTCGCTAACGTAGTGCGTTCCGTTTAAATGGGTGGGGCAGGTACGGCCGTTGGATGGCTGCGCAGAAATGAGTGTGCGATGGATATTAAATCGAATATATGGCTGGAAGTGAATGGTAAAGTGGTAATGAGCTTGTGGCGGGTGCGACTGCTGCTGGCAATTGATGAAACCGGCTCTATTTCTAAAGCCGCAGAATTAATGAATATCCCGTACCGGCGCGCGTGGGAAAAAATTCATCAGTCCGAAGAACGGCTGGAGATAAAACTGGTTGATACCCAAATTGGCGGAACAGGCGGCGGAGGCGCCCAAATTACCCCCGCCGGTAAAGCCCTCATCGAAAAATATATGGCGCTCATTACCGGCATTGATGTACAGTTAAGACAACGGTTTCAAGAGATTTTTGACTAATTTTTTAAAAGGCGTTATGTTTATGTTGCATAGCGAACCGTTACATTAACCACAAACTCAAAAAGGGAGAGCCGTATGAAAAACCGTTTCCATCTGCTATTCTTGTCATTTATCTTTGCCTTGATGTTGTCGCTGCCGGTTCAAGCTCAAACGCCAACATGCCGATCTACTGTTACCGTCCAATTAAACGACTGGCTTTCTAAAATAGCCGAAAAGTTCTATGGCAACCCGCTGGCATATCCGGCGATTGTCACCGCGACCAACGCTCAACACAGCGCCGATACCGCTTTTGCCGCCATTGACGACCCGAACATCATCGAACCGGGCTGGCAATTGTGTGTACCATCACCGGAAAATGCCATACCGATGCTCGATGGGGTGACTGTGGCGCATCCTACCACCGATGTGGGACGTCTTATTTTGGCGACTACCACCAGCACCGAGAATTCGGGATTGCTGACCTTCATTCTGCCGGACTTTGAGCAAAAATACCATGCAAATGTGGATGTTATTGCCGTGGGTACGGGGCAGGCATTGGGATTGGGACGCAAAGGCGATGCCGATGTGCTGTTGGTGCATGCTCGCGCCAAAGAAGATGCCTTCATTCAGGCTGGTTACGGCGTAAATCGACAGGATGTGATGTACAACGATTTTGTAATTGTGGGACCGCTCAACGACCCGGCGGGTATTGCCGGGATGACCGATGCGGCGGTGGCTATGGCAAAAATTGCCCAAACACAGAGTCCCTTTGTCTCTCGCGGCGATGACAGCGGCACCAACACAAAAGAGAAAGCGCTGTGGGCGGCGGCGGGCATTGACCCGCAGGGCGACTGGTACATTTCCGCGGGGCAGGGGATGGGGGCAGTGCTCACATTGGCAAATGAACAACTGGCATATACCCTCAGCGACCGGGGAACTTATCTTGCCCGTACGTTGGAAGGCACCGATTTGGTGGTGTTGACACAGGGAGATCCGCTGCTGTTCAATCCGTATGGCGTAATGGCAGTCAATCCGCTGGTACACCCCGATGTGAATTTCGATGGGGCAACGGCGTTCATTGGCTGGATAACCAGTGTGGACACCCAGCAACTCATTTCTACCTTTGGCACACAAGCGTTTGGGCATCCGCTCTTTACCCCCGATTCACAGCCGTGGCGGGAGCATCAAGCTGGAAACTGATATAATTTATGAAAGACATCATCAGCGGATTTTTCCAGGCAATTAACCTGATTTTTCACGCCGACCCGACCCTCTATCAAATTGTGGCACGTTCGTTGTCTCTTTCGGGCGTGTCACTCTTTGTCAGCGCCCTCATTGGCATTCCGATGGGGGCGTGGCTCGGGTTTAAAAACTTCATCGGGCGGGGAATCGTGACGGTCTTTCTGTATACCGGTATGGGGCTGCCGCCGGTGGTGGTGGGGTTGTTCGTTTATTTAATGCTATCGCGCACGGGACCCTTCGGTGATTTGCATTGGCTTTTCAGTCTCAAAGCGATGATTGTGGCGCAAGTCATCATTTCATTTCCGCTGGTAGCCGGCTTTACTATGGCGGCGGTAATGGGGCTTGACCCGCGACTGAGCCGGCAAATCCGTGCGCTGGGCGCAACCCCGTGGCAAACCGCACTGACTATGCTCCGTGAAGCACGCACCGGCGTTATTGTGTCGATCGTGGCGGGGTTCGGGGCTATTATCTCCGAAGTCGGCTCGGTGATGATGGTGGGCGGCAATATCGCCGGACATACCCGGGTACTCACCACCGCCATCGTGCTGGAAACCCAAAAGGGAAATTTCGATTTGGCGATGGCACTCGGTATCATTTTGCTCGGTCTGACATTTATCACCAACAGCTTGATTCTGTGGATGCAGGAAGGTCATTTTGTCCGAAAGTGAAATTTTATATTCCCTGCGGGATGTATCAAAAGTATACAATCGGCGCACCGTGCTAAAAATCTCCGCACTCGATATTCGACACGGCGAAATTTTGGCGCTGGTGGGACCGAGCGGCGCGGGGAAAAGCACATTGTTGCGCCTGCTGAATTTTTTGGAGCCGCCCACCGGCGGACAAATTTCGCTGGAAGATTTTATGCTGAACGGCACACCGCCGCCGTTGGACATTCAGCGGCGAGTGACCACTGTTTTTCAACAGCCCATCCTGCTCAACCGCTCGGTGATGGACAATGTGGCATACGGCTTGCGTCTGCGCCGACAGCGAAATGTGCAATCGCGGGTGCTGGTGGAACTGGCGCGAGTGGGGCTGGAAACGCTGACGCATGCGCCTGCCCGCACCCTCAGTGGCGGTGAGCAGCAACGGGTAGCCTTGGCGCGTGCGCTGGCAATTCGCCCCGACGTGCTGTTGCTTGATGAACCGACCGCCAATCTTGACCCCGGTAATGTCACCCTGATTGAGTCGATTATTCGTGCGGTGAATCAAGACCAGCGTGTAACCATTGTGTTGGTGACACACAACGTGTTTCAAGCCCGAAGATTGGCGCATCGCACCGCCGTAATTCTTGAGGGTGAGATCATCGAAATCGGTGACACCGAAGCGCTCTTCACCACCCCCGCCGATGCGCGTACCGGGGCTTTTTTGCGCGGCGAAATGGTATATTGAGCAAATGATACATACTGTCCGGCGGCATAAAGCAACAGGATTTTACGGGAATCCGTGATACTTTAATGCTAATTTATTTCGCGCTAAAAACAAACGTCCACAAATAACTGACCAGCGCCGCCGATTGCTCACGAGTGAACACCGTGCCGAAGCCCGGCATCCCGGTTCCCATACCACCGCGCTGAATTTTGCCGTACAAAATATCGCCGGTAGCGCCGAGCATTCCTGCCGGGTCGGTAAATGCGGCGGGACCATCACCCATAATGCCCTGTTCCACCAACGCATCCGCGCCCGCACCGTCGCCATTACCGGTGGCGCCATGACATGCGGCACAATTTTTGGCATACAGCGTTTGGGCAGCATCCATCCGTTCCGGTTCGGCATCTGCCAGCCACAGCGCCGCCACTATATTCCACGCATCGTTATCACTAAATTGAGTAAGTTGTGCGCGTGCTGTCGCCGGGCTGTGCGATTTGCGCCATTCTAGCGACATTATCTCAGCAGGGAGGGAAGATTGTGCGTTTGCCAGCAGCGCGTTTCCCTGTGCCGCCGACGGTCTTTGCGCCGGCGTTGCAGCGGCGGGATGCGGCGCATCAATGTCCACTCCCTGCGCGCTCAATCGTTCAATGATGGGGTCGGGAGCAGACGGTGGGGGATCGCCGAGTATATCAATGGCGGCGCGCATGCGCCAGTGGGTGGGGCTGCACCACACGTTACAATAGAGGGTATATCGTCCGGCTTTTGGAAATGTAATTTCGATGTCTTTTACTTCACCGGGCATAACGAACCCAAAGTCCCAACCTTCGCCCGGTCCGATAGCTAATCCATGCACGACATCCGGTGAAGACACGCGCAAATGCACCGTTTCACCTGCTTTCGCTTCGAATGCCGATGGCTGGAAGCCGCCGTTTTCCGGCGCGGCAGCCACAATTTCGATGGTGCGCACACCGCTTAATTTTGGACGAATGCCAAATTGATAGCCCAAAGTTGCCAGTGGCATCCCAATGAGAATGAGCGCCAACGCTATAATGGCGCGGCGCTCAGCACGGTCTACAGTAAATTTCATCCATTGCCTCACTGATTTCTCTGGGGTCTGCATAGCAACGGTTTATTCCACCCAGTTTGAGCGGGCAACCAAAACAGCTTCCGGTTGGCTAGGGTCATTGGAGAACACATGGACATCAAACTCATGCTGTCCACCCATATCCGGACCATGCATCATATAGCTCATTGTCACAGTTGTTTCCTGCCCGGGTTTGAGGGTCGTCGAACCGACGACAGCGCGGGGCGGTCAACACCCTTCTACAAGCTGAACTTGCGGCTCACCCATAATCTCCAGCGTTTTGTCGCCGACATTTTTCAGCGTAAAAACAGTGCGTTGGGTGCCGCCCAATTTTACATCCCCTTCATCAATGGTGGTTTGATTTGCCCGCAGTGCCGGCGCTCCAGTTACTTCCGGGCTAAAGCCGGATGGGGTATTGTTGCCAAAGCCAAACAGAATTACCAGCCCGCCAACCACAAACAGCGCTGCACCGGCAATTGCGGTCCACATCCACCACGGCGTGGTACGGTGTGCCGATGGTTTCTTTCGATGTATTTTTTTGCTCATAAAATCATCCTCTCTTTTTAAGAATATGAAGCTCTTTGGAATTTCAAGGGATAGGAGCGAACCTATGTGCTCCCCCTGTGCCCTGACCGCTTGAACCAAATATAATGATCAGAAAATAGGTGAATATCTGTAGAATCGGTAACGAGTAACTTGGTTATTTTCCCGGTACGGGCGCGTTAGATTGCGGCACGCCGTCCAAGTTCAGGCTCGGTGCAGAGTCTGATTCATCCCCGCATGCCGGAACATTGTTGCTGCATCCTTCGATGATTGACCCCACGGCGGGGGTATCGGTGCTGGGTCCAAACGGGCTGTATGTCGTGTCAATATAATCGCGGATAGTAGCGACGTCCTTCCCTTCGCGCATCAATCGCATCACATCTTGCGTGATGTCCACACATAAAGTGCATCCATTGGCGTGATTGTCAAATTCAATAGTGCCATCAGCTTGAATGTTTTTAATATAGCAATCGCGGTTACTTTTGTGCCCCATATTTCCACAACCGCAATAGCATGGATAGTTCTCCAGCACGTCGGGGTTGGCAGCGGCAAAACGATATGCCTCTTGCACTGTTTTTGGGGCGGTTTTAACTTCATCGGGCAGAATATCCACCGCAGCCAGTTTTAGCGCGCCGGGAGTACTGCCGCCGCACGCGCTGAGGCTGGATGCCAGCAGTAAAAAAATTACAGCGATTAACGAAAATGAACGACGTTTCATCGAGTCCAATCCTTGCGAAAATTTTGTAGCAGATGGCTGTGAATACCATCGGCAATAGTGTATCGTAATTTATGCAGAAGTGACAGCGCCACTTGGCGCACAAAAAACCCCGCCATTTGGCGGGGTACCCTTTGAGCCATAGTGTGGGGGAAACATAGAACAAAAAATTGGTAACCGTCAATTCTTTTGCAACGGAAGAAAGTAGGGCATATTTCTAGGATGACAATTTATGCTGACAGCATCATAAAGTATCGTTTGAGGCATGGGGGTAGAGCAATGTTCTGCCCTACAGAGAGCAGACCGTCCCCCTGCCAACGTCGCCGAAAATCAACCTGTGATGGTCATTTATGGCGCGGTACAGTGTATTTCTGATGCGTTCGGTTGCGCCTCTGTTAACGTGGGGCAAACTCCTTCAAATACCGTTCGAATTTTACAAATTTTTCCACCGGCACATCCTTTTTGGGAATGGCAAAAATAAATCCCTGCGAATGGAACAGTACAAAATTTCCGGCAACCACTTGCCAGCCTTTAAACTCGCTCCATTTAAAATTGTTTTCACCCAGACTTGTTTTTACGGATATACCGGTGCTGCTGAACGTGTAGCGGGTTGGCAATAGCTGCGGGTTATCATTGTTGCGGGTTTGACGCCAAATATTAAAGATACTCAATCCCACATAAAACAGATACGGCAACCATGCTACAATTAACAGCCCGTAGTTTCCACTGCTAAGGGAATAGACTGTAACCAGCCCGACTGCGACCAAGTAAATGTACAACCCCTTATTTTGAAAGAATAATAAAAAAGCTAAACGGGTGACAACATTTTTGGGTAGTGTTACATTAATAATCATAGATGATGTCCTTTTAAACTTTAGTATTTTATGCGCGCGTAAAATGTTTCTTTTGCCGCTTCCAAAGCGTCTGCCAACGTGAGAATACCCCGCTCTGCCAGCAAGGGGAGCAATTTTAATAAAATATCGCCGGTGAGCAACGCATCCCCCAGCGCGGTATGCCGCCCGACAACATCCACCCCCAATCGGTCGGCGATGGCTTCCAGGCTGTGAGTATTTTGGGTGGGATGTACCACCGCCGAGAGCAGTAGTGTGTCTAGCACGGGATTTGTGAATCGAATTCCGGTTCGCGTTTCTTTTTGCTGGAACAATCGCATATCAAACGCCACATTATGTCCAACCAACACAGTGTCTTCCACAAAATGGCGAAAGGCAGGCAGCACCTGTTCAATGGTTGGGTGACCGGCGAGCATTTCGGTAGAAATACCATGCACTTTTGTCGCTGTTGCTGTTACATGCCGGCGGGGGTCAACCAGTTGGTCGAAAATCTCTTGCCGCAGCAACCGCGAGTTAACAATTCGCACTGCCCCAATTGAAATTATCTCATCTGCAACGGGGTCAAGTCCGGTTGTTTCAGTGTCAAAAACGGTGTACGTTAAATCCGCAAGCAACTGTGCCTGTAAATTTGATTTCGGCGTTGAAAGCCGGAACAGGTCAAAATCATAATATTCCGGACGACTGCCCTGTAAAAGCGGTACACGTCGCACGGGGGGGGCTTCGGTGGTAGGAAGCAACATCCGAAAATATACCATCCCGGTGTCCAAATCGCGCTGGCACCACACCTCTCCGCCATGATATTCCGCAATTTCGCGGGTGGTGAGCGACACGCCATCACTGCTCCCGTCCAGAATTTGATTTTGCCACGTCCACAGCGTATCGGTGTTGGTGACAGTACTTTCCCACAAAATATCAAATGCTGCCAACCGTCCGATATGTGTTAGATTGATTTGCACCTGTTTAATTCCGAGGCTCTTTTTAAGCCGGCGCACCATATACGTTGCCGCTTGCACAATTAAATAGCCATCCACCTGTAGCCACAGCGACGGGTCTGTCTCCGCGATGGATTCGGTGGTCACGCCGAGTTTGTCCTCAAAGCGGCGTTGGATTGCCCACAACAAATCGCTGCCGAGAATTTTCTCTAATTGCCATTTGGCGCGAATATCAGATGCATATTCGCGGGTCAAGTCATCCAAATGGTCGCTTAACGCCAGCGATTCTTCTGATATAACATGATGCAACTGACCTAATTTTTCTGTCCGAATATCGGGGTATGTCTCAATGGTTTCAATTGCCGCCCGAATGTTGGCTATCGGTGAGCGTACCCCTTCGGTGAGCGCCCGCAGGAGCATATCGCGCCGGCTGCTGCTTTTGCTGTGTTGGGTGGTATCTTCCAGTGTCAGCACAAACCCGTCAATAGTTTGCTGATTAAGAAAAATCGGTGCAACGGCTACTCGCAACAACTGTCCGTTTGTGGCTGAGGTGACAAAATGAGAAATGATAGGGGTGCTGTGTTTTTCGGTGCGATACACTATGTCTTCCAGCGAATGGGTGATGACGCTTCTATCCAGCACGCCAAAAATTGAGCGTCCCAGCCCCACCAATCCCGCGGCAGAAGATGATGTCCATGCTTCCGGCGGCGTGCTGAGCAATTCTTTTGCCAAATTGTTATATAGCAGAATTTGCCCCTCTAAATTGCACACCAGCACCCCTTCCGTTAATTCTGACATCAGCGCCACCAAACGTTTTTTCTCGGCATTCAGTTCATCGCGGGCGCGTTCAATTTCTGCCGCCTGATTTTCTTGCACCGTTTGATACTGTTCTGCAAATTCATTGATTGCCAATGCCAGCACACGCATTTCCGCCGGACCGTCAACTTCCGTGCGGCGCGATGGATTTACAGTAGCAATTACTTTCATATCCTCTGCCAGCCGTTTTGACGCCACAATGTACGATTGGAAAAAGAGACTGATTAACAAACTCAGCATCATCAGCAATAGAATTGTACCCGCAATTGTTAAAATGAGTTGTTCTTTTCCCAGCAACGGAATGGCAATAAAGGCCACCGCCAAACCCAGTAAAAACAAAAAGATGCTGCTCATCGAAAAGAATAGTTCAAACTTTTGGCGTTCCATTTTTCCCCAGAATTTTGCGAATGTTTTCCATCAGTAATTTGGTTGAGAACGGTTTGCTAATGTAGGCATTCGCGCCGAGTGCCAGCCCTTTTTCCATTTCTGCTTCTTGCCCTTTTGCGGTCAGCATAATAATTTTAATATCTTCCCACATCGGATTTTCTCGAATGCGGCGACACACCTCATACCCGTTGATGTGTGGCATCATCACATCCAACAGTACCAATTCCGGCGAAAAACTGTGAATGAGACGCAACGCCTCTTCCCCGTCGCGGGCAATTTTATACTGATACCCCGCCTGTTCCAATAAAAATTCCAGCGAGATAACAATGTTTTTTTCATCATCAACAATCAATACTCGTTTTGACATAATTTCAATCTCACAATTTATTTAATTTGCCTAAACACAGCCCCAAAAATTAACCCGCCGATAACGCCATACACCGTGCCCACCAACGCCCCCATCAGCCATTGCCCGGCAATCCCCGTGGATACCCCCAGCATTATACCCGAAATCAACCCGCACGCTCCCATCACTATCAGCCCCAAAACAATGCCGCCGCGCGCGCCTACAATGGATGCTCCGGCTGCCCAAAGCGCGGCAATTGGAAGCGTCAGTCGCAGTGGACCGAGCATATCAAACGATTCGGTCTTAAAAATCAGCGCCGTGGCAAACGGAAAAACTGATGTGGACAAACTATTTCCGCCGGCAAAACCGAGGACGGCGCTGAGGAAAATTCGCAACTTGGGGTGATTCTGTAGCATATTTTATCTCCATTTTTTAGATTGATGTCAGTTTTAACCCGGATCGCTATACTGTTCGGCGGGAGCGGGGTTAAAATGCAGCGGCAGGGTAAATGAAACAGTTGTACCGCCACCGACGGGGCGATTGCGTATCCAGATTTTTCCCCCAAAATATGAAATTATACGGCGGCAGATGGGCAGCCCCAACCCCGTTCCCTGCGGTTTATTGGTGAGGGTGTCGCCCGCTTGCCGAAACTTTTCAAAAATTATTTCTTGGTTTTCCGGCGCAATTCCGGCACCATTGTCGCTCACATTTACTTGAATCGCATCGGGATGTACTTCCACTTGAATTTGTACCCACCCTTGTTTGAGATTGCAAAATTTTATAGCGTTTGATACCAAATTCAGCAAAACCTGCATAATACGGTCGCGGTCTGCCATTACTTTTGGCACGGTGGGCGGGAAATCTAATTCCAGAAGCACGTGTTGCTCATGCAACAATTGTGTCATGGCGGCGGTAGTTTCTTTTATCAATTCGCAGATATCCACCGCAGAAAAAGACCATTCCATATTCCCCGACTCGATTTTTGCCAAATCCAGTACATTGTTAATAAGGCGGGTCAGTCGTTCACTCTCCTTTAGGATAATTGCAGAAAATTCTTGCTGTTTGCCTGCGTTTAATTCGGGATTATCGCTTAAAATTTCTGAAAATGCGCGGATGGACGTGAGCGGGGTGCGGAGCTCATGGGTAACGGTTGAAATAAATTCATCTTTCAGCCGGTCGAGTTTTTTCAACTCCTCGTTTGCCTGCCGCAATTCTGTGGTGGCTTTTTCAAGTGCGTGCGATTTTTCTTCTAATTTATGGCTGTATGCAATTACCTGCGAGGTTTCATCCAGAATATCCATCACCTCTTGAAGGCTCAATGGCTCTTCCTTCACCACTGAAGCCACCGTAACCCGCGCCGATGCCGTACCGATGACACCTGCCAGTTGCTTCTCTGCAAACCCGACCAGCTCCGGGTCGGCATCGGAGGCGGATGTCCACGTGAGTCCGCGTGACTGCGCATATTGGGCAAACAGTCGGGTGGCTCGGCTCGGACCCAAAAACCGCCCCATCATTGAGCGCAATTTTTCTACCGATGTGCTGCCGCGCCACATCAGCGCCGGATTTTGCGGCTGTTTGCCTTCTTCATATTTAAAAACATCCACAAATAATGTAGCCTGACTGTGCTCCAGTACCGTCGGTTGGTTTATCAGCGACAGCGTCAGATAACCGCCGACGTTTACCAGCATACTCCACACCAGAGCATGGGTTATCGGCATCAGGTTATTTACGCCAAATAGCGCATACGGTTTGAGCCACCAAATGTTAAATGGTCCGTGCTCAATAAATTGTGCCGTAAACCAGCCCGATTCTGCCATAGACGGCAGAAATAGGGTGTATGCCCATATTAAAAATCCACCGGTGATACCTGCCAGCGCTCCCGCGCGCGTTCCGCCCTTCCAATACATGCCGCCCAGCATTGCCGGGGCAAATTGCGCCACCGCCGCAAATGAAATTAAGCCGATGGACACCAGTGGACCGGATTGTCCCGTTTGGCGAAAGTACCCGTAACTCATCAACAAAATAGCGATGATAGCCGCCCGGCGGATGAAAAGCAGCAGTACGCTCATATTTACGCGCTCTTCCAGCTCTAACACCCGAATGCGCAACAAAAGCGGCATAATAAGCGTATTGGAAACCATTGTGGTGAGCGCCACCGTTGCCACAATAACCATACCGGTGGCTGCCGAAAGTCCGCCAATGAACACAAACAATGCCAGCAATTCCTGGTGTTCCGCCATGGGCAGCGTGAGCACAAATGTATCCGGGTTCACGGAACCATCGGGAAAATGCAGCAATCCGCCCAGCGCAATGGGCAAGACAAACAAGTTTATAACGATGAGGTAAAGTGGAAACAACCATATCGCTTTGTTAATGTGCTCTTCTCGATTATTTTCAATGACCGCCATTTGAAATTGGCGCGGCAAAAACAGAATCGCCATCATTGACAGAAAAGTGAGCCACGCCCAGTCAGAAAAGCTGCCACTCAGGGTGTATAATTGGGTGAGCGCGGATTGTTCGGCGGCGCGGCGAAAAAGATTACCTGCACCATGGTAGATGCCAAAGGTGACAAATGCGCCCACCAGCAAAAATGCCACCAATTTTACCACCGATTCAAATGCGATAGCCAGCACTAATCCTTCGTGATGTTCCGTCGCGTCCAAATGGCGTGTTCCAAAAAGAATGGCAAATACCGCCAGCAACAGCGCCACAAAAAAAGCTGTATCATTTAGTACCGGAATTGTGCCCACATCTGACGGCATGACGATGTTGGGATAATGCCGCAAAACCGTAAAATTGACGGAGATGGCGCGCAGTTGCAGTGAGATATAGGGGATGATGCCGATAACGGCGACCACCGTCACCAGTCCACCCAAGAGCGAACTTTTGCCGTATCTGGATGCGATGAAATCGGCGATGGAGGTGATGTGGTTGACTTTGGCAATCCGAACCATTTTTCGCAGTACAAACCACCATAACGCAGCCATCAGTGTGGGACCGAGATAGATTGTGAGAAAGGTTACGCCGGAGTTGGCGGCTAGTCCCACACTGCCAAAAAATGTCCACGCCGTACAATATACAGCCATAGACAGCGCATAAATATATGGATTTTTGTTTATGCTGTGCCCGGTATCGGCGCGTTTGTCGCCATAATATGCCAGCGCAAACAGCGACAATATGTATCCCAGCGATACAATGAAAATAAACCAGCCCTGTAGCATCACACCCTCACCGTTCGCGCTCTACAACCCACACCATTACTCCAACCAGCAACAACCACAACACAAAAATATATAAATACAATACGGGAATTCCTGCCAGCAGTACATTTTTGTTTAGCACGGCAAGCGCCGGAAAATTAAAAAAAAACATTCCCAGAAAAAACAAAATTAAGAGTTGCTGTCCCCTGCGCTGTTTGTTCATACCTTACCCCAAATAATCGGTGCGGAAGCGTTGTGCGGTGGCATTTTGCATATCTCGCAGCGCCATAAACGCATCTTTAAGATGTCGCTTTTCTAAAGATGAAATGGCATTGAGTTGCAATTTATTGGCGGGTATCTCTCCTTTCTTGATGGCTTCCAATTGCGCTTTGAGCCGCAAGCGCATTAAAAACGAGAATGTTTCGATGAGCATATCTGCGCCGGGTTTGCTGAGCGCGCCAGTTTTTGCAGCGGCTTGCAAGCGGTCGGGGGTGGAACGAAAGGGCGCGCGTGCTTCCAGTCCGTAGGTACGTGCCAACGCCACAATTGGCGCAATTCCGCTAATTTTTAAATCTACCCAGCCACCTTCGTTGCGAATGCGCGATAAAAATCCAAGCGGCGACTGAAATTGCAGGGCGGCATTTGCCAGATGCGCCAAAAAAATTTTGTTGCGTCCGGCGCGTCTAATCAGGGTTTCCAGTGGTTTGAGCGACAGTGTGCCAAAAACATGCCGAAAATCAAAAAAAATGCCAACTTCCATCAATGCCTTTGGGTTTGGTGTTTCAATCCAGTCATTAAAAAGGTCTACCCATTCTGCCAGAGATTTGTGCCAATTGGTAGCCATATACCCCCCCGGACATTCGGGAAACCCTGCCGCCATTAGATTATTTACGACGTGGGCGGACAATTTTTTAAAATATTCTCGCGCCGCCGGAGAATCGGTTTCATAAATCAGAGCGTTATCCTGGTCGGTAAGAATTATCTGTTCCCACCGTCCCCCGGAACCGAACACAATCCAGGCGTACGGCGTTGGCGGCGCGCCAAGTTCGGCTTCTGCCAGTTGAAGCAATTTTCGTACCAGTGCGGCGTTCAAGCTGCCAATCATCCGTCCAATTTGCGGAGCGTCCAATCCGCCCTGCGCCAGCGCCTCTACAGTTCCGGCAATATCCAGCGAATATTGCGAAAGATGTTCTGCCGAGTCCATCCGTTCTAATTGTTGTATCAAATAGAGCGGATTTTTTGCCTGAAATCGGAGCAGGTCGGTATCAGAGATAACGCCCACAATTTCTTCATGCCGAGTGAGCGCCAAATGGTGGATGTTCTGTTGCAGCATATAGAGCAATGCGCCATATACCGGGCTTTCTGCGGTGAGCGATTTTACCGGACAACTCATCACGGCAGAGACGGGGGTATCCGGACCCAAACCGTTAGCCAACACTCGCGTGCGCAGGTCGCGATCGGTGACGATACCGACGGGGGTTGAATCTAC
>CAYZQQ010000001.1:0-42733 GCA_964480075.1 uncultured Anaerolineaceae bacterium | reverse complement strand
CTATGAATTTGACGCGGGAGTGTACCAGCAAATTCCGGTCACGCCGGGGGAAGATTACGCTTTCGATGTGGGAATGGTCACATATTGGCGCGGTCCCGGTTACCCCGATAGCAACGGGGTGATGGTAAAAATGGTGGGCATTGACCCCACCGGCGGCACCGACCCCTCCAGTGCCAACGTTGTGTGGAGCGAGCCGGACAGCAACGACAAATTTTGGGTGTATATGGACGTTGCGGCGACGGCGCAATCGAACATCGTCACGGTGTTCGCCAAAGTTTCCGCGCCGGAAAATACTTCATCCAACCATACGGATTTGGATATGGTATATTTCGACGCGGCGAATTTTGACATGGCGCCGGTCATCAACAGTTTCAGCGTGACAGCAACCGGTACAACCGTTTCCGCAAACTGGGCAGGGGCGGCGCAGTCCGATTGGACACTAAAAGGGTATGAAGTGCAATATCGCGATGAAACCGCCGCAAATTGGACAGCGTTGCAAACAAAATTAAATCGGAGTACGGTTGCTATTTTTGACGGTACAGTGGGGCACAGTTATCGCGTCCGCGTACGGGCATGGCAAACCCGTTCAGAAGGCTATAATAGCGATATTGATATGCCCGGCGTATGGCAAGAGCGCACACTCACACTCGGCGGCGCGCTGAACGGCACAATTTTCAACAATACCGAAAACGCCATCAGCGGCGCCATGGTGGCGGTGAGCGGCGCGCTGACACAGACCACCAGCGGCGCAGGGGGAGTCTTCAGCATGAACACCGGCGCGGGGACATTCGGTATTACGGCGACCACCGCCACCGGCTGGCAATCGCCGTCTCCCGTGTGGGTGGATGTGCCGACGGTGGGGATGGGTGTCATAACGCTGACTCTGCGCCCGCCCGATGATTTCATCGCCAATGGTGATTTTGAGGGTTCGCTGGCAGGCTGGCAGCACACCCTCGCCGCGCCGATGTTTGATGCTGCCGCTCCCCGCGCGGGGAGTGCCAGTTTGTGCATCACCCAAACGGGTGCGCTCACCGCCACCGCCATCGTTACCGACATGTATCGCCCGACGCTGTCGTTTTGGCTGCGGGCGCAGGGTGACAGCAATGATGCGCTGACGGCAGAGATTTTTGCCCCGGATGGACTGCCGCCCACCACACCCATCACTATTTCCGCCGATACCGGCGGCTGGCAGCATAGCTTTCTGCCACTCAATTTGCCGACGACCCCCATCAGCGGCACGGCAATTTTTGGCGGCAGTATGGGGACATTTTTACTGCCGCCAAATGACGTTTATTCCGGAGATTTGGGCGTGCGGTTCACGGTGACGCAGAACGGCGGCACGCCCACCACTTTCTGTCTGGATGAAATTAGCGCGGGCGGTCAATGGGGGGGACCGAATAAAGTATTTCTGCCGTTGGTGCTGCGGTGAGGGGGAAGCCAATGCAAAATTAAAAATGCAAAAGGCAAATGGGCGAATGCCAATCTTATTTTTTCGGCTGCACACTTTCTCACTTTCACGCATCACGTTTTACGAAGGACGAATGACAAAGGACAAATAACCAATCTCATCGTTTCACCCGTGTATTTTTTCGGCGGCGATAGCAAAATACGCCTCGCGGATGTACGGTTGCAACACCTGCCACCGTCCGATGGCTTCCAAATAGCGGCGCACCCATGCCGCCCATTCCGGTAGGCGGGTAGGGCGGGAGGATGGACAAAATTTTCGCAGAAACGGCACCATCCGCAGTTCGGCGGTCAGTAATTCATCAAGCATCAGCCACGAGAGGGGTCCGCCTGCCAGCAAAAATCGGCTTTCTGTTATGGCGCGAAGGGTGTCTTCTAAATTATATGGCACGGTGTGGTGCGCGGCGTGCCACTTTCCGTTTCGATGGGTGAGCATCAGATATTGCGCATCGGTTGTCGCACCAAAGGGTTGTCCGGCACTCCCCGCCAGTACCAAAAATTTATCGCGCCAGCGCATCTGCCACTGCATGTGCACATGCCCCCCGGCGATAGTTTGGGCGGGGATATGTGTCAATGCGGCTGCCATATCTGCATCAATTCCGGCGGCAAAACTACGGCTCGCACTCACTGGCGAGGCGTGACACACCAGCACGTCGTCCCCGGCGGGACCGGAAATGGTGCGGGTCAGCGGCAGCGCGTCAATTTCGGTGATGGTGTGGGTAGAAAGTTTCTGCGCCGCAAACCGGGCCGGCATAAATTGAATGAGCTGCCGGATGTCGGGATTGCGGTCGGGCTGGTAATATGCTAACATATATTCTTCGTGATTGCCGCGCACGACGGGGATATTTCGCGCACGGAGGGTTTCCCATACCGTTTCTGATTCGGGAAACGGGTTGACGGCATCGCCCGCGCAGATAATGGCATCGGGGCGCTGGCGGTCAATATCCTCCAGCACCGCTTCCAGCGCGGCTTTGTTGCCATGCACATCGGCAAAAATGGCGAGTTTCATAAAAATATCCTGTTAACCTCAGTTCGGGATAAAATTTTCAGTCCACAGACAATCACAGAAAAATAAAAATCAGAGTGTATCTGTGTAAATTGGTGGACTATTTTTATCTCATTTGAGTATTGTTTTGCTTACCCCGAATTCAGGTTGTTAATGAGTTGCGGATTTAATTCCCCGTGGCTTGCCGCGTATGTTATTCCCGCCTGTTGCGGGTGCGAAGGTGGAAATCCATCGTCACCACGATGGATTCCGGATAATTCCCTGTGAAAATTCCCGAAATGATAATTTGATACGCCTCAATTTGCTGCGGGGAATATTCAGTGTCGGTTTCCAGTATAATGGAGGCGCGGCAAGCTGACAATCCGCCAATCGGCGCATTCCGGGAAGAACGGGGTGTGCCAATTTGCCATCATCCCCAATTTATGTGATGATGCGTGCATCACGCATCATTGCGGAGGAACGCATGCTTGGATACTTATTCACCGGAATATCGTTTGGATTTTATGCCGCCATCAGCCCCGGTCCGTTGCAAACATTATTGCTGGCGCTGTCATTGCAAAATGGCTGGAAACGCACCCTTCCGGCAGCATTTGCGCCGTTAATCAGTGATATTCCCATTGTGACGCTGATGCTGCTGATTTTAACCCAAACCCCCGACTGGTTTTTGTCGGGTTTACGCATCGTCGGCGGGGGATTCATTCTGTTTTTGGCGTGGAGGGTGTGGAAGTCGGCACGGAAAGAGACGTTTTTCCGTGAGCCGGATGCGCAATCCGGGCGGCAGAGCTTGGGGCAAGCCGCGGTGATGAACCTGCTGAATCCGAATCCGTACATTTTTTGGAGTTTGGTGGCGGGTCCTATTTTGTTGGACGGGTGGCGACAATCGCCGGCGCTGGGCGTGGGCTTTCTGGGAGGATTTTATGGCATGTTCATTACCGGCACGGCGATGTTGATTGTGGTGTTCGCCACCACGCGCCATTTGGGGCACACGGCGACACGCACGCTTGGGATACTGTCGGCGGCGGCGCTGGCGGTTTTTGGCGTGTATCAACTTTGGCAGGGCGTTATCAGCTGGATGTGATGCCTAATTCCTGCGAGAAAATCCGCCGCAGGATTGCCACCGCCGTGGCATAAGAAGAGTCCATACCAAAGTAGAGCAGGCTTTTGGACAGCAGCGATTGCCGCTTGCTGTATGGGGTATCCGAGGCGTAATGCAACACGCCGATGTCATACGGCTGTTCGGCATACACCTTTACAATTTCGTTGACCGGATACCGCTTCGGCGAGATATTTTCGTACATGGCACTGAGGTATGGTCCCGCTTCCATCTCAATATCGGTATAGCCCTCTTTGTAAAACAGGTGCATAAATTGTTTGTTTTGCAAAAAGGTGCCGCGCACCGTGACGGCTTTTTGATTGTCCAACACTGTGCCAAACCCCAAATACGGCGCCACATCCCCGGCGCAAAAACAGTTGGAAAACAGGTAAGTGTTGCGCGAATGTTCATCATGCAGCACGTTGGGGATCATCACATCGCCGACACGTCCGTTCAATGTGGCGGCTTTGCCCAAAATGTACACCCCTTTCAATACGCCCACATTTGCCGAAACGTGCGCCAGAATTTCATAAGCCGCCATTCCCAGTGGATAATCAATGTTCACAATCAGCGCCTCGCTGTGGCGCAATTGCGTCCAATCGGCATCCGGGAGATTCAGGCGCGGGTCGAAGAAAGACGGGTCAAGCTGCGACAATTCTACTACCTGCACCCCCACATCTAAATTAAAGGGACGCAGAACGTTGTGAATCCCATGCGAAAGTTCATGGGCTGTTTTTTGCGCCGCATGGGCTTCGCCGCCGACTGAAGCCAAATATTGCCGCAGGAGGTAATAGAATAAATTTTCTCGCTGACCCGGTTGAGTTTCTAAATTGAGCCGGTGGTATTCTGCCACCAATCCTTCCGGATTTTCCATTTCCAAAAAATCATAGAGGGTATCGGTAATGGCGTGGGCATACCCACCCAATAAATTGGGCAGGGCATGCATATTGGATGACACAAAATACACCGGACGGTCGTGAACATTGGGCACGCCGCAGTGTCGCATAGCATGTTGCCACCATCCCTGTGTGGCACGGCGATAATCGGTACGCGACCCCGCCAGCATGCGCAGGGCGAACCGTTTTTCGGCGCGGACGACCTGCATCAAATGGTCAGAAATGGCTTCACCCCATACCTGTTTCAATTTAGCAAAATCGGCATCATCCAGCTCCAGCGCCTCTTTAAATTCTGCCATCGTGATGTTATCGCGGCGCAATAGCCCATACCGGGTGAATTTTTGGTGCATTTTGTTCCATTCAATTTGATAAGTGGTCAGCATCGGCACCAAATCGTCAATATCAGAAATGCTGTTGATGAACACCGCCAGCGTTTCATGGTCATCAAAAAACATCTTGCGGCGCCGCGCTCGCGCCTGCACCACCGACCACGTTTCAATATGCGGATAGCCCCGGCGGGTAAAAACTTCGGCGGATTGCCCCAGCAGCACCAGCCGAATATCTTTGGCGCACACCGGCAATCGCAGCGAACTGTATACAAACGCCGAAACATCAATCGCATTGCCGTTGGCACCCTGATGCAAGCTGGCATTCATGCCGGAATGGGTTTCTTCCAATGAGCGCACCTGCACTTCGCCGCTGGAGCGCAGCACCGAATAGTAGGTGCGCATATACAGGTCAATTTCTTCATTGCTGGATACAGGTATGGCGCGGTCCATAATTGCTCCTTTTTCGATGGACGTCTATAGTAAAGGTGACAACAGTGTACCCAAAAACAATGTTCGCCGCAATACCGGGAGTGTTCAATGACCACCGATTTCCCCATTACCGATGCGATTGCCGTTTTGCAAAATGTGACAGCAACGATGCCCCAACCGCTCATTGACCAAATGAGCGAAACCCATCAAACACCCTACAAAATTCTCATCGCCACCCTGCTCAGCTTGCGAACCAAAGACAGCACCACCGCCATCGCCGCGCCGAAATTGTTCGCACTGGCGGAAACCCCCGCCAAAATGATGAAACTCACCCCGGCGCAAATTGAAAATGCCATTTATCCAGTGGGATTTTATCGCAACAAAGCGCGCAGTATTTTGAAAACCAGCCAAAAACTGCTGGACGATTTCGGCGGGGACGTGCCGCACACGCTGGATAAATTGCTGTCACTGCCGGGCGTGGGGCGCAAAACCGCCAATTTGGTGCTGACGATGGGCTTTGGACTGCCCGGCATCTGCGTGGATATTCACGTTCACCGCATTTCCAACCGGTGGGGATACGTGCAGACCCAATCGCCGGAGGAAACGGAGCTGGCGCTGCGTGAAAAATTGCCGCAAAAATACTGGATAGCATACAATTCGCTGCTGGTAACGCTGGGGCAAACCATCTGCCACCCCACGTCGCCGTGGTGCAGCAAATGCCCGCTGGCGGATATGTGTCCCAAAATCGGCGTCACCCGCCGCCGATAAGCGCGAATTGAGTTTGTTGATTAATGGCATTTGCTCTAAAATCTCACAGGTAAAAACTTTTAACACTGACCCAAATTTGGAGGTTACATGGATACCACCATTCAATTGGCGGCGGGGTTCACTCCGTTGCCCCAACGCATTCAACGCTTGCTGGAACTGGCTTACAATCTGTGGTGGAGCTGGCACCCCGAAGCGAGTGCGCTGTATCAGAAAATTGATGCCGATTTATGGGAGGAAATTTACCACAATCCTGTAAAATTCCTGCGAGAGGTGCGACAATCGGCATTGGATGCCGTCGCGAGAGACGCCGATTTTTTGCGCGCCTACCATGCCGTGCTGACGGAATTTGACAGCTATCAGGTATTCGACAAAACATGGTTCGCGCAAAAATTTCCCGAATTATCGGGCAAAACTATCGCCTATTTCTCGGCGGAGTTTGGACTGCACGAAAGCCTGCCCATCTATTCCGGCGGGTTGGGTATTCTCTCCGGCGACCATACCAAAGAAGCCAGCGATTTGGGCTTGCCACTGATTGGGGTGGGTTTCTTGTATCCACAGGGATATTTTAAGCAGGTTATCACCGCCGATGGCACGCAAGAAGCCATCTACCAAAAAGTGCGATTCACAGAAGTTCCCGCGCTGCCCGCATTCGATGCCAATGGGAAAGAGGTGGTGGTAGCGGTAAATTTACCCGGACGCACGGTGTATGCCAAAGTGTGGCGAATTCAAGTGGGAAATGTTCCCCTGTTTTTGATGGATACTGACATTCACCCCAACGACACCGCTGACCGGGAGTTATCGGCGCGGTTGTATGGCGGAGATCAAGAGATGCGGCTGGCGCAAGAAATGGTGTTGGGCATCGGCGGCGTGCGCGCCCTGCGAAAGCTGGGGCATATGCCCGATATTTTCCACATGAATGAAGGGCATTCCGCATTTTTGGTGCTGGAACGCATCCGCGAGTATGTGACATCGGGAACATCATATGAAGATGCGGTTAAACGGGTGCAAGCCTCATCGGTGTTCACCACCCATACGCCGGTGCCCGCCGGTCACGATGCATTTCCATTCCCAATGATGGAGAAATTCTTCGCCGGTTTTTGGGACAAAATGGGCATTTCCAAGGACCAGTTTTTGGAAATGGCGCGCCATGACCAAAGTTGGGGACCGACTTTTGGTATGACCGTGCTGGGACTGCGCTATTCCAACAAACGGAACGGCGTCAGCAAATTGCACGGCGAAGTTTCGCGGCAAATGTGGCACTGGCTCTGGCCCGACCACACCGCCGAGAATTGCCCCATCACCCATGTGACCAACGGGGTACATACCGAAAGCTGGCTCTCACCGCAATTAAAAACTGAATTTGATGAATTGATGGGCAAAGATTGGGTGTTGAATATTAATGACCCTGACATGTGGCAGGCAATTGACCAGACTTCTGATGCGGACTTGTGGGATTTACGCAATCGAATGCGGGCGCGAATGCTCAATTTTGTGCGGATGCGCACGCGGGCGCGATTGGCTCGGTTGGGTGCAGACCGGGGGCAGTTGGATGCCACCTATCAATTATTGAATAATAATACACTCACCATCGGGTTTGCCCGCCGATTTGCCACCTATAAACGTGCCACCATTCTTTTTACGGACGTGGAACGGCTAAAGCGCATCATTCACACGCCCGGTCGCCCCGTGCAGTTTGTGTTTGCCGGAAAAGCGCATCCCCGCGATGAGCCGGGCAAAAATTTTATCAAAGAAGTGTATCACCGCTCTTTTGAAGCGGGACTTGCCGGGCATATTATTTTTGTAGAAGATTACGATATTAATGTGGCGCGGCATCTGGTTTCCGGGGTGGATGTGTGGTTGAACACCCCCCGTCGCCCGTATGAAGCGAGTGGCACCAGCGGGCAAAAAGCAGGATTGAATGGCATTCCCAATTTGAGTATTAGTGATGGCTGGTGGCCCGAAGCGTTTGACGGCAAAAACGGTTGGGTTATCGGTACCGATGAAGATTCGGATGACCACCGAGACGCCAATTATTTGTACGAATTGCTGGAAAATGCGGTGGTTCCGGCATTCTATGACCGTAACGAAGTGGGCGTTCCCGAAGGATGGACCGCAATTATGCGCGAATCAATCAAAACGGTTGCGCCCCAATTTAGTATGACGCGGATGCTCAAAGATTATTCCAACAGATTGTACACGCCGCTATTGCGCGGCGATGAATAGTTTGAGCAAAAAAACGGGCAACCCAATGCGGGTTGCCCGTTTTTTTGCTTGGGTTGGACTAGCGTACCACATTCAGTGTAATTTGGCAGGGTTCGGGGTAATTGCCGGTTTTGTCAACCACCACCAATCGAAAACCATACGTGCCGGTGGGTACGGTATCGCTGTTCCATACAGCTAAAAAGCCATCGGTCACAGGGGTAGCGTAGTTTTGAATGAAGTTCCAGTCACTGCCCGGTGCGCGAAATTCGATTTTATAGTAGTCAAAATTATCCACCACTGCTGCCCCGAATATTTGCACCAACCCGGACACGGTGGCGCCATCGCCGGGTTGGGTGATGCGAGCGGAAAGGTTGGGACAGTTGGGCGGCGTGCCGGCATCGGCGGGCGTTTCCGGTGTGGGCGTTTCTGCGGCGGGTTGGGCAACTGAGGTGGGACGCGGGGTGGGGGTGAGCGTCGGGGTGGGCGTGGGCAGCAATATGGGAATGGTGGGGGTGGGCGGTAGTTGAACAATTTGGGTGGGGGCGGGCGTGCTTTCGGGTAGTGGAACTTCGGTAATCAGTATGTTCGATGTGTAATATACGCCGCCGGTCAGCAGTATCAAGAAAAATACGTTGACGATGGCGCGGTTGAGACGGGTGCTGGCGTTTTCTTTTTCCAGTGCAAAAATTGACCGGTTGCGCTCGCGGATTGCCAGGCTCATCACGCGGACTTGCCACAGCGCCAATAGCGCCAAAAAAAGATATGCCCACAGGGCGTTATCGGCGATGAATTTTACCAGGATTGACATGTGCCGCCAGCGTGCCTTTCAGAGAGTTACGTTAAATTCCATGGCAGAGTATACGAATTGTGGCGAGTTGTGGCAAATTATTTTTCGACAGTTGCCCTACGCTTCTCGTACAACTTGCCGATAAGTTGTGCGTCAGTTGCTCATCTCAATAAGAATGCCTTTAACCAATTTGATGAGTTTTGACGCCATCATCCGGCTGGCTGCCAGCACTTCTTCATGACTGGTTTTCTGGTTGCTGGCAGTATCGGTGATCGCCACGTTAGAAATACCGCTGATACCCAACACGCGAATCCCGCTGTGGCGGGCGACCACCACTTCCGGCGCGGTGGACATGCCCACCGCATCACCCCCGATGATTTTCAAAAAGCGAATCTCGGCGGGAGTTTCAAATGATGGACCTGCCAAACTGACATACACACCTTGCTGCAACGTGAATCCGGCGCGCCGTGCCGCCGCTTGCGCCATCGCTTGCAATTCCAAATCATACGGGGTGGACATATCGGGAAAACGGGGACCGAAATCATCCAAATTGGGTCCCCGCAGCGGATGGTGTCCCGCCATACCGGTAAAGTTGATATGGTCGGTGATGAGCATCAAATCGCCCACGGCGAACGATTGATTCAACCCGCCGGCCGCATTGGTGACCACAAAAATCTCCACACCGAGCAGTTTCATCACCCGCACGGGCAGAGTGACAGATTGCATACTATGCCCTTCATAAAAATGATACCGCCCCTGCATTGCCAGCACGGTGTGTCCCTGCAATTTGCCGATGACCAGTTGCCCGGCGTGTCCCGACACGGTTGACGGCGCAAAATAGGGAATATCGGTATAGGGAATGATGGTGGTGTGGGTAATTTCTGCCGCCAACGGTCCCATCCCGGAACCGAGTGTGAGCGCGATTTTCGGTCGCAGCGGCGTTTGCCGGCAAATGAAATCGGCGGCTTCTTGAATTTGTGGTATTGTTATGGTATCCATCCGGATGGCGCCTTTCAATAACCAAAAAGATTGGCGGCTGGCTCCCAGTCGCCAATGCTCAAAAAATTTTCTATTGGGAAGCAGTTAATCTTCAGAATTATCTACCAAATGCGTATAAACCTGTGTGGTGGAAATATTGGCATGTCCCAAAAGTTTTTGAATATCCTGCAACGATTTTCCGTGGCTCAATTTATGCGCGGCAAACGAATGGCGCAGCGTGTGCGGCGTAACGTTACCGGGAATGCCAACTTCTTCCACATACCGTTTGATGATGAGCCACGCACCCTGACGGGTTAATCGTTGCCCGCGATGGTTCAGAAATAGCGCCGATTCAGTTTGGGTATGTAACAATTGGCGGCGACCCTGTTCGATATAGGTTTTTAGGGCATCCGAAGCATCGCCGACAACAGGGATGTATCGTTCTTTCACCCCATGTTTTTTTGCTTTTACACGGACGACGCTTTCTGAAAAATCCACGTCATCCACATTAAGTGAAACCAATTCGGTGACGCGCATACCGGAGGCATACAGCAGTTCCAGCATCGCATGGTCGCGGCGGGATTTGGGCGCATCGTCGGCGTTGGTAACGTCTAATAGTTTGTTGATGTCTTCTATGGACATAACTTTGGGTAATCGTTTTTTTACTTTTGGCGAATCAAGCGTAGCAGTGGGGTCAAGCTGTACCACTCCCTCGGCGATAAGATAATGGAAAAAGGATTTTATGGCTGCCACTTTGCGGGCAATAGTGGAAGAAGAATATGGCTTGCGAGAGGTGTCTTTCAATTCAACAATATAGTCGTCAATGTGATTGCGGGTAACATCTGACCAATTGTCACTAACGTTGGCATTGATGAAGCGTGTAAATTGGGTGAGGTCGTTGCGGTAAGCGGCAACAGTATTTTCTGAATATCCTTTTTCCGCTTCCAAAAACTTTAAAAAACCGCTGACTGTTGCATCCATGATGAACCACTCCCTTGTAAATAGTTTCAGGTTTTGAGTTCGGTGAAGGGCAGACGACACCCCGTTTGTTTTCCCATCTCGCGCTGCAAAAATGGCAGTTACGCTCATTATTAACATACCATAATCAGTTTACCATAGTATGGACACAAACGCAATATTATGTGAATCTCATTTTTGGGGGAATTTTCAGCTTAGATTTCCGACTTTTGGCATAGGTTGTGGTATAATTTGGACTTATGAAACGTTATGCTTTTTTGGCGCTGGTGGTAACACTGCTGGCGTGCGGACAACTCATTACTCCCGAACCGTCGCCGATGGCTGCCGAGTTGACGTCTACCCCCGCATTGGCGGTGACACTGCTACCCACGGTAACCCTGCGCCCCACCGCCACCCCCCGCCCGGCAACCCCGGAACCCACCGCCACCCCAACGATGACTCCCACGCCCATTATTTATACAGTACAGTCCGGCGATACGCTATTGGGTATCGCCATTCAATTTGGCGTGGATGCCGAAGCGGTCCAGGTGGCAAATGGTATCATTGACCCCCGGTCGCTGCAAATTGACCAAACCCTGATTATCCCGGAACCGGAAGATACCTCCGGCGCGCCTACCGCCACCGCCACCCCGTTTCCGCTCAACATTCGCGGCATTAACTTTGTGGAAAACCCGTCGGGAACACTGTGGTGTTTTGGAGAAGTGGTCAACCCCGGTGGCAGCACGCTATCCGAGATGGTAGTGGGTGTGAATTTGTTTGATGGAACCGGCACTTTGTTGGCATCGCAGGCGGCATACACCGCGCTTGATGTTGTGCCTGTGGGGCAAACCGTGCCATTTGCTATCCCCTTTGATGACCCGCCCACTTCATTTGCTCAATATCAGGTGGCGGCGGTAGCGGCAGTGCCATTGCAGGGTAAAACAAGATATTATCTTGATTTGAACCCGGTTGAGGTATCTGCATCACAGATGGGGGGGAAAACCTACCGGGTCAGCGGTCAGCTTGAAAATACCGGCGCGGCAGATGCCGAAACCGTGAAGTTGGTGGTTACCGCCTACGATGATGCCGGGAGAATTGTCGCACTGCGGCAGGTGCAGCTTGATGTGGTGGTGCTGAAAAGTGGTGCGCGCACGCCATTTCAGGTTGACTTGACCATCCCCGATGCGGTGGTCAATCGATATGGGGTACAGGCTCAAGCGTTGCAAAAAGGGTCAACAAGCCCGTAATTTCTTGGTAGTGGCTCAAATTGACTGATGTCACTCACCTTACGCAGTCACGGATTTGACAAAATTGCAATGACTGAAATTGTTGTCAAAAACCTAAAAATCCGGATATTCCCCACCCCCGAATTTGGGGGTGGGAGGAAAATTACAACCGGACATATCTTGACTTTGTCAGATTTCAAACTGTGTAACGTCAGTGATGTCATTCCCGCGAAAGCGGGAATCCATAAATTCTGTTGCCGGATAATTTCCTTCGGAAATTTACGGAATGACAAATTGGATGATTTATTCTAGCAGTCAAAAATAACCACCACCAATTTCTTAACCATCGTAAAATTGGACGTGCTTTTATGGAGAAATACCGTTTGTTGCAAATTGTTTTCGACAAAATATTCAAGATAATCGCCAAAATAAGAGTTAGCGGTATGGAGCATTTTCCGCAGGACGGTGCATTTATTTTGGCAATCAATCATTTGGCATTGATTGATCCGGTTGTATTGCTGGCTGCGCTCCCGCCCCGAAAAATCACCGTATTTGTCGCAAAAAAATGGGAACACCAATTTTTTGTGGGGTGGCTGGTGCGGACAGCGGGGGGCATTTTTGTTCACCGTGGCGAAGTTGACCGGATGGCTTTATTAGCCGCGTTGCGGGCGTTGAAAGCAGATGGAATTCTGGGGCTGGCGCCGGAAGGGACACGCAGCCGCACGGGAGGGCTTCAATATGCTAAAGCGGGAGTGGCATATTTGGCAACCAAAGCGAATGTTCCCATTTTGCCCATCGGCATTTCGGGGCAGTTGGGGCTGGTAAAAAACCTGCTCCATTTCCACCGGTTGCGCATCCATATTAATATTGGCGAACTGATATATCTGCCACCGGTATCAGGCAAAGAAAGAATGGCGCAACTCCAAGAATATGCCGACCAGGTGATGATTGCTATCGGTAAGTTGGTTGACCCCGAATTGCGGGGCGTTTATGCGGTGATGATTGATACCACTGAACCACAAGCGCAGTGAACCATCGTATTTGTGAAATATCTGTGTTGAAATTTAACTGATTACGCCATTTGTTGCACATGGTGCAAACCCTAAAATTGAGGTATCCCATTTATGAAGCCCAGTCCCGTCATCGCCATCCCGTGCCGGCACGATACCAGCATCCGCCCTTCGGGCAGGGAAATCAACTCTCAAAACAATGCCTATCTTCGCGCGGTGGTTGCCGCCGGTGGCGCACCGTTTCTCATTCCTATGGAAGTTACAGAAACGCAATTGCACACGCTGTACCAACTGGCAGATGGGGTGTTGCTCACCGGCGGGGGCGATATTGACCCGGCACGATACAATCAAGCGCCTCACCCTGCCACCGTCGATATTCAGACTGAACGCGATACGGTAGAATTAACGATGGCTCGCTGGGCAGTCGCCGATAAAAAACCACTGTTGGGTATCTGTCGCGGGTTTCAGGTGATGACGGTGACGGCAGGAGGCGCGCTGTATCAGGATATTGCGACTCAATTGCCCGCCGCCGGGCGGCACGATTTTTTGCAGCGCCGAGGCGGCTTTTCCCGCGATTATTTGGCGCACGAGGTGTTGCTGGATGCGGACTCGCGGTTGACACAAGTGGTGGGCGCACAAAAATTCGCGGTGAACAGCCTGCATCATCAAGCCCTTCAATCCATTCCCGACCCGTTTCGGGTGGTGGGGCATACCCCCGATGGCATTTCGGAAGTCATTGAAGTCCCGCGTCATCCATTCTGTTTGGGCGTGCAATGGCATCCCGAAGAATTGGTGGAAAAAGACGAAAAAGCGCGCCGCATTTTTACCGCATTCGTTGAAGCCTGTCGTCACCCTGCCGGGCAGGATAATGGCAGATAATCGCCCCATCGGTGTGTTCGATTCGGGGGTGGGAGGCTTGTCGGTGTGGCGGCAGATGGTGCAATTGCTGCCCGCTGAATCGACCCTGTATGTGGCAGATGGCGCTCACTGCCCATACGGACCCAAACCCGCCGCCGACATCATCCACTATTCCACCGAAATAACCCGCTTTTTGCTGGCACGGGGGGCAAAACTGATTGTGGTAGCCTGCAATACCGCCAGCGCTGCCGCATTGACACCTCTCCGCACCACGTTCGATGTGCCGTTTGTGGGGATGGAACCCGCCGTGAAACCGGCGGCGATGGCAACCCGCACGGGACACATCGGCGTGTTGGCAACCGCAGGGACGTTTCACGGCGAATTATTCACCCGCACGACCCGCACATTTGCGAGCGGGGTAAAGGTTCATCGGCGTGTGGCGCATGGGTTGGTATCGCTGGTGGAAGCGGGCGAAATTTCCGGCACTCATGCCGAAGCGTTATTGCGAGCATATCTGCTGCCGCTGCTGGCAGAGAATATCGACCAGTTGGCGCTGGGATGTACCCATTATCCGTTTTTGATACCGGTGATACGGAAAATTGTGGGGGAAGCGGTAACTATTATCGACCCGGCGGACGCGGTTGCGGCGCAGGTACGGCGAGTGCTGGAAGCCCGGTGCGCGCTGGCAAACGCAGGTGCGCCGCGCCGCCATTTTTTTGCGACCGATGACGGCGTGGCAATGCGCCGATTGCTGGGGCAAACAACGGCTTTTGCGCCGGAAGTCAATCGGTTGCAATGGCAGGCGGGAGCGCTATCACTCGTTGCGCCCGTTCAACCTGAATGAGCCGGTCAATGCGAGTGGCGTGCGTCAGCGTGTGCCACTCTTTTTGCCACTGCAAATATTGTTCCAGCACCGATGCCGCATAATCGCGCAGAGCGGCGGTTGGTTCGGGATACCCCGCCACAATTTCCCCATTGATGAGCCAAACCACCCACCCCGCCGCCGAGATTCGGCGAGCAGCAACGCCATCCAGCATAACCGCATCATAGCGATGCGGCGACTGCGTCAGCGCGTTGCGCAACGCCGCCAAATAATCGGCAGGGGTGGGCAAGGTAATCGTTTGCGTAATTTTGGTTTCGCGCAGAAATGCTACTTCCAGCGCGGGCAGGGTATATCCCGGCGAAATAACATCGCCGTGCCAAAAACTACCCCACAGCGCGGTATCTACCTTTAGCGAAACCGGCGTAAAATTTAGTGCGGTCAATAGGTGATGACGCGCGGCAAATCTTTTGCCTGCGAAACCCAATCTGCCACCTGTGCCGCAGTGGGGGTGCGCCGAACCAGATGTTTTTCTCCATCTATCTCCAGCATCTTGGCGTACAAATTGTCGGGATTGCGCTGTGCCAGCTCCGGCACGGTATCCACCCCGGCGGCTTCCAGCAGGTCGGCATATTCGCTGCCAACACCGTTGACGCGCATCAAATCGGCATGGTTGAGCCATTCCAGTAACAATTTATCGCTGACGCCGGCATTTTCAGCGATGGATTTTCTTCCCGCTGTCGATGCGCCTTGCTTTAACAGCGACTCAACGCTGGTAATACCCGCCGCTTGCAGTTTTCCGGCGTAAATCTCGCCGATTCCTTCAATTGTTGATAATTTTGCCATCGATTTCCTCCTGTTCTCTATGATATTTCCACTGGCGATGAGTGCCAGTTTCTCACGGCGTGACAAAGCTTTTATGGCGCGTTCGCGGCGCATCGCATCGCTTTGGGTGTCATAAGTTTCGCTGTACATCAGCCGCACCGGCAATCGACTGCGGGTGTATTTTGCCCCGCGTCCGGCATTGTGCGCCGCCAACCGTTGCTGTAAATCAGTTGTCCAGCCGGTGTATAGTGTATTATCGGCACATTGCAACATATATACGAATGGCACTATTTTCGCCGTCTGCCGAACTCCAAAAGTTGTTTGAACATATTCTCCTTTTTTGCCGTTTCGATGGGTTTTTCGTATAAGCTGCTCAATTTGTTCCCCTCAAAATCGAAGAGCCATTCATCGCGGGTGGAAGCGGCATGCGCCACAAACGCGGCGAACGCCGCAGGATCGTCATCTGCCAATAGCAATTTTGCTTGCTGCAACGTGGCGATAATGTCATCAATGCGATGCGCCAAATTGCCGCGATTGGCACGCAATGTGGCGGACAGCGTTTTTGCATCCAATGCCGCTCCTGCGGAAATTTGTGCGAATGTGTTTCCGGCTAATTTTCGCGTTTCTGCCCACGCCGGCGATTGACTGACGCTGTTCACCAGCGCCACACTCAGCAGCAGCGGCAAATCGTTTACCGCGCTGACCAGCCCGTCATGTTCCAACGGGTTGATGTAAAACGGTGTGCCGCCCACCAGCAATACCAAATCTTCAACAAGTTTCACTGCCGCCGGCACAACATTCGGCGCGGGGGTGAGACAATATAGCGCCTGCTGAAACAGGTCGGCGCGAGCGTGTTCCGTGCCACTCCCCCCCGGAAAAACAATGGGATGTCCGCCCACAAAATGAACCGTTGGCGGCAGAATTTCGGTTGCCATTTGCAGAATTTCGTCTTTGGTGGACAACGTATCGGTTATGACCGCATCTGGCTTTAATTCTCCGGCGATGGCTTCCAATGTGGCGCGAACTTCGCCGGGGGGGATAGCCAAAATTATCAAATCAGCCGTATCGCAGGCATTGATGAGATTCCATTCCGATTTATCGAACGCCCCCATTTTTATTGCCGTTTTTGCCGCCAGCGGGTCTTTATCGTGGGCAATCAATTGCGGCGGGTCTGCGGTTTGTTTCAGCGCCAATCCCAACGATGTGCCGATAGCTCCGGTGCCGACAATGGTAATTTTTACGGTGCTCATAATGGTTCCCTAATTTTAGCTGAATGAGGCGTTACTTTTTAAAAAATAGACCTCTTGCATAAGTAGCTAAATGAGTAAAACATGTGTAGGTCACGCTTGTAGCGTGACGGATTGTCAATAGGTCACGGTTTTAACGTGACCTACAATGACCTTTGCAAAAGGTCTAATATCTGCGTAAACCTGTGTTATCCGTACAATCGGTGTTCTATTTTCTCTGAGCCGGTTAATTTTCGTTATCTGCTGCATAAAGTGCGGTATGCAGTTTTTCTGCCGATGAAACCGGGAGCGTCGCCGGCAGCTGTTGGTGAATTGCGATGAGATGAACCACCAATGGCGAACAGCCGGCTTCTTTTGCCCATACTGCGCCCATTTGCGGATGGCGGGTATGGATGACGAACGGACGCCGCCAGCGGGCGCACTCAAGTGGAGCATCTGCCAGCCATGTCAGCGCGGCGGGACAATATTTATGCAACAATACCACCAACACGCGATGGATGAGCGGTTGTCCCAACGATTTGCCAACATCGTGCAGTAGTGCCGCTTGCAACAGTAGCGGGTCGGTGTGCCCGGCGGCTCGCAGGGTTTTTGCCACCGCGATGGCGTGGCGCCGGTCGGACGTGCTCATCTGCCGAAAGAGCGTCAATGCGGCGGGTGTATGTCCGAGTACCGATTCTACCAGCCGTGCGTCATCGGTGGAGATAGTGGCGTGCAGTGCGCCAAAAAATTGCGCCGCCCGATAGCGGGCGTGACTCACCGCGGTCATTATCCGACCAGCCACCCCACAACCATATTTGTCGGGGTGATAATCAAGCGAGTAAACAGCGGTCCGCCCAAAAATATCAAAAGCAATAAAATCAACGGTCCAAATGGCTCAAGCTTTAAAAACGACTGTGAAGTTGGATACGGCAGAAATCCCGCCAGCACTTTAAAGCCATCAAGCGGTGCGATGGGCAGCAAGTTAAAAAAGACCAGCACCACATTCAGCCAGATGAAATAACTGAACAACTCGGTGGGGTTGGGCAAAAATGCTGAATAGAAGGAGGGTTCGATGATGCCGAGTTTTACCGGCACCGCCGCCAGCAGCGCCAGTAACAAATTCGATAGGGGGCCTGCTGCCGCGACAATTGCCATGCCTGTTTTCGGTCCGTTGCGCAGATTGTATGGATTCACCGGTACGGGTTTTGCCCAACCGAAGCCGACTGCCAGCACCATAATGCTGCCGAGCACATCCAAATGGCGGCGTGGGTCAAGCGTGAGTCGTCCCGCATTTTTGGCAGTTGAGTCGCCCAGCCGGGTTGCCACCAGCGCGTGCGAAAATTCATGCACGCTGAAAGCGATAACCAGCACCACTGCCAGCGCAATGGTTTGTTTGATGGATGAGCCGCCGCGCACAATATTTTGCAGAAAATCAAGCACAAAATAGGCGATGATGGGACTTAAATCCATCATCCCAATTCGGCTGAAGGGGCGCAACGGTAGCAAAATTGGGTCGGTAATGCGGTAGAGCCATTGTACCGCCGGATAAAAGCGGCTAATTTGGATGCCTGCCATCGGCAACCATGACAGGAGTACCCGCGCTAAAATAAGCCATTTCAGTATTTCAAGCAGATAGAAAAAGATAGTGTAAAGTAGGGTCATAAAATTACTCGATTGTGGATGGCGACCGGATAGCCGCGCAATTTATTTGGGCGGTATTATAACACAGCCATGAGCAAATCCACATTTTGCCCCTTCGGTTTTCGTTTTTAACGCGCATTGGCTATAATGAGCCCATCAACATAGGGAGTGAAACCGGTGATTGACCCGACCGACATTCGATTGGATGATGTGGTGCGCATGCGAAAAACGCATCCATGTGGCGGTAACTGCTGGCGGGTGGTGCGGTTGGGGACCGACATCGGCATACAGTGCCAAACGTGCCGCCGAAAAGTTTTTCTGCCTCGCAGTAAATTCGCCCGGCAGGTAAAACAATTCGTCTCACGGGGCGCGGAAAATCCACCGGTTGTGCAGGGATAATCAGCTATGAAAAAACGCATTCTTTTTTTGATGTCCGATACCGGCGGAGGACACCGTGCCGCTGCCGAAGCGATTGCTGAAGCCGTCCACTCATTGTACCCCGATACTTATCAAACGCGGATAGAAGATTTGTGGAAAGCCCACACCCCGTGGCCCGTTAACCGCATTCCCGACACATATCCGTGGATGGCGGGTCCCGGCATGCCACTATGGAAATTGATGTGGACAATTTCTACCACTATGCAACCATTGCCGCACAAAGTGGTGCTGCCGGGTGTATCGCCGGTGGTGCGCCATCGCATCGTGGAATTTTTTCAGGAGATTGAGCCGGATTTGATTGTGTCCGTCCATCCGTTAATGAATCATTTGGGTGTTCGGTTGCGTGATAAAGCCGGGATGTCGCATGTGCCGTTTATAACGGTGGTTACCGATATGGTCAGTGTGCATCCCACATGGATTTGTCCCGGCGTGTCGCTGTGTACCGTGCCCACCACCCCTGCCCGCGAACTGGCGCTCAAATGGGGAATGCGCCCGGAGCAAGTGGTGGTCACCGGACAACCGGTGGCGCTGAATTTTTCGCACATCCCGGCTGATAAAACCACGCTCAAACGTCATTTGACGTTAGACCCCGCTCGAAAAACCGTGCTGGTTGTCGGTGGGGGTGAGGGCATGGGTCCCGTCTTAAAAATTGCGCGCGCCATCGCCCAAACGGCATCACAGGCACAACTGATGGTTGTCGCCGGGCGAAACAAAGCGCTCAAAGCACAACTTGACGCAGTACCGTGGGAAATTCCCACCAAAAATTTTGGCTTTGTGAAAAACATGTCGGAACTGATGGGCGCGGCGGATATTTTGGTAACAAAAGCGGGACCCGGCACTATCAGCGAAGCCTTTATCGCCCGCTTGCCATTGATTCTGTATGGATACATTCCCGGTCAGGAAACGGGCAATGTCACGTATGTGCAGGAACGAAACGCCGGGGTATTGGCGGAAGACCCACAGGAAATCGGACAACTCGTGCGTGATTGGCTCGGCGATTATGCGCCTATATTGAAAAAAATGACGCGCAACGCGGCTTCGCTGGCACGTCCGGAGGCAGCATTCGATATTGCCCGTCACATGCATGATTTGATAGAAGCGAATTGACTGTGGTACAATCCGATTCAAATAGTTCACGGGTATTGTGTTGGAGGAAATTATGCACTCTTATCGGGCTGAGTTTTCTTGGCGTGCCGTTATAATCTTTTATGTGATTTTGCTGATGGTTATCGCTGTGCTGGACTGGCAAAACCATATTTTGGGGTGGCAACAATGGGGTGTGCAAACCGGATTAACCACACTCGGAATGATTGTGTTGGTATTTATTGGGTATAAATTTTCTGATTTAACTGCACCGCGTGGCGTGTTTTTGGTATTCAGCATTGGCATATTAACCATTATCCCGGCGGTGTTGCTGTCACTCAACCCTCCCGGTGATTTTTGGTCGCAATATTTTACGATTGGCTTGAGTATGGCGGCGGGGAGTTTTTTAAGCTTTCTGTTTGTTCGTCTGATGGACAATTGACTGTGAGGTCCGGTCAATGAATTTGATTGACAAAATTAAATGCAGCGTGGGTATTACGGCGCATAATGAAGAAGCAAACATGGCACAGATACTGGAAGCCATGCTAAACCAGCGATTGTTTGTGGTGGACATCACCGAAATTATTGTGGTGGCATCGGGTTGCACCGACCGCACCGAAGACATTGTGCGCGAATATATGGCAATGGATGACCGCATTCAATTATTTGTGCAAGAGCGGCGCGAAGGAAAAACAAGCGCCATCAACGTGTTTTTGGCACACGCCACCCAAAATATCTGTGTGCTGGAAAGCGGCGATACCGTGCCGCACGAAGATGCCATTGAAAATATGGTGGGCATGTTCGCCGACCCGGCGGTAGGTATGACCGGCGCGCACAAAGTGCCCGTCAACACCCCCGACCATGTGGTGGGGTTTCTGTCGCACCTGCGGCTGAAACTGGAGCACCAACTTTGTTTGGAAATTCCCCGGCTGGGCGAACTGATTGCCTTCCGCAAAGTGTTCGATGCCATTCCGCCCGATGTGGCAATGGATGAAGCCTTTGTGGAAGCGCTGGTCATTCGGCGGGGGTTGCAGGTGCGGTACGCCCCCGATGCAGTGGTGTTCAATATGGGACCGGAAACGGTCAGCGATTTTGTCAAACAACGGCGCCGCAACCATGCCGGGCATCTTTATCTAAAAGACAAATACGGCTATCAGGTCTCCAGTCTTGATTCGGGAAAGGTCGTGAAGCTTGCGCTGGAAGAAGTTTGGGGCGCGGTTAGACTGGTGTGGACGCTGTTTGCACTGGGGGTGATTGAAGTTTATTCGCGAGGTTTGGGCTGGTACGATTACCGCATCAAAAAGAAAACCCATGTGGTGTGGGACATCGCCTGGACAACCAAAGAGGTCAAGCGTCCGGTGGATGCTAAAGGCATCAATATCACCTCGCCGCATTTACCTGCCAAAAAAGAATGATGAAAGACAAACTGATAACCCTGCTGAAAATTATCATCAGCGTGGGGCTGATGGCATATCTGCTGTACCGATTTCTGTCCGACCCCGCCGACCGAGCGTTGCTGCTCGACACACTGACCACTGCCAATTACGGGTATTTGTTGCTTGGGGTGGGATTTTTTGTGCTGGCAATTTTTACCAACGCGCTGAAATGGTTTATCCTGTTGCGGGCGCAGGGTGTGTTCGTGCCACTGAAATCGCTGGTCAACTACACCTTTGTGGGATTCTTTTTCAACAATTTTTTGCCCGCCAACGTTGGCGGGGATGTTATGCGCGGATTCGGGGTGGCAAAACACACCGAACACAGCGCCGATGCGGCGGTATCGGTGGTGGTAGACCGCATCATCGGACTGATGGCGTTTATGTTTACCGCAGTGGTGGCGGCGTTTGCGGCGGTGTATATCGTGCGAAATGGCATCGGAGGAAGTTTACTCGGTGCGGATGCGTCGCTGGTGCAAAACCTGACGCAGGTGGAATGGCTCGCCATTGGCGGGATGGTCATCATCGCCGGGGTATTTTTGGTGATGTTGAGTCACCGTTTACGGAGGCTGATTGGCAAACTGTTCACCCTGCCCGTGCTGAAGATTGCCGCCCCCATTTATGAACGGCTGTCCGAAGCGTTTGGCGCATATCGCCACGAATATACCGCCCTGCTGACCGCGTTCGCGGTGGGGGTCGGCACGGTGGTGCTGACCGGGCTGGTCGATTTGAGCATTGTTGCCGGGTTGCACGGCAGTATTCCGCCACTGTACATTTTTCTGTTCAACCCAATTATCGCTGTGTTGCTGATTGTGCCCATCAGCATCGGCGGGCTGGGAACCGGCTCGCTGCTGTATGTGTATTTTTACGGGCTGGTGGGTGTGCCGCAAACGCTCGCCTTCGCGCTGTCGCTCATCAAACAGGCGGTGGTATATGTCGGCAGTATGCCCGGCGGCGTGCTGTGGCTACGCAAAAATCGGGCATGATAACTATTCCCCACGCAAAATCCACACCGCGCTGAGCCATACCCACGGTGCATATAGCGCAAAACTGACCAATAACGGGATTGTCGCCCAATTCGGCACAACAATCAACAGCACCGTGGCAATGGTTGCCACACCCCATTCCGCGCTCCCCAGCCATACCAGCCAACGGGAATAGTTGGGTGTGGCAATTCCCGCCGGGAGCAGGAGCAACCCTGCCACGGAATATAGCCCGAATGCCGCCACGTTGGTCAAGGCGTTTGCCAGACTTTCCATCGAATTAAATATGGCTTGCGTCGCGGCGGTTGTTTCGGCAGAAGCGCCGACAACTGCCGGCGCGAGTGCGGGCAGAACGGTCATATTCACCAGCACGCCGACAATATCAACGGCGGCGGCAATCAGGGCAACCCCAATTGAAAGCGATGTCCACGGGACATCAACGTTCAAATGCCGCCCCAGCGCATAAAAACTCCACGCGAAACTGAGCGTAACGGCAAACCAGAATAGCCAGCCACTTTGCCAGCGCAGGCTGTGCCCGGCAATCCACTGTGCGCGTAAAATCAGGTTGGATTGACCGGCGCGCGACCCCGGCGAAAGAACGACACCCGCCACAAACAACGCCAAAAAGGTGTTGATTAATCCGGCGAGAAACAGCCCCAGCGCATCCACCCGAATTGCCGTGCGCCCGTTTTTATGGTTCATAAACCGGCATACTTTCGGTGGCGCGGTAGCTCCACACAACACCCGCTCCGAACACAACCACCAGCCCGGTCAAAATAACATACACGGCGAGGGTGGTGGTTGAATCAGCGTTTAAATCGTTGGGATGGAGCAACGGCAATAGCAGGAATAGCAGCGCGGTCAACGGAGCCTGCCAGAAAATCGGGCGCGTCCGCAGCCAGTCGCCGTCCCACAGCGCCCAACCGAATGCCGCTGTATGGGTGATGAACAGCACCCCGATGAGACCTCCCACCAGCGGTGGAAGCGTCCACGGCAGCAGTTGATTGACGAAATCTATCCTGAAAAATAACCCCAAACTGATAATCAAGTTGGCGAGCAACAATACCGCTGCCAGCAATCTGGAGGCTGTGTTCAGCGGAACGGTGACGGGCAGTCGCCCGCCGTACTTTTTTTCATGGGTCACAAAAACAATCGGGGCGGCGAAAAATAGAATGAAATACATCCCCAGCCAATAGGTCAGATGAAACCACGGGTGCGCCAGAAACGGTTTCAAATAAACAAAGGTCAACAGGGTTGCCAGAATAGAAAACAGGGTGATGACCACCATAATCACGCGAACCCGCGCCCAACTGGTCTGAAAAACCCCAATGGCGATTAATATCAGCGCGTTGGCATACATCACCCCAATCAACCGCGCATTGATTGCAGGTTTGATGGTCCAGACAAACAGCGTCTCGGTCATATGCGGCAGGGTCATCAAAATGATGATGGCAGGAACGGCATTCGCCATCAATACCAGAAAAACGCCCTTCACGCCAACGGAAAGATCATTGAACCACCACTGTCTAATTTTGCTCATACCAGCCCCTTTCGTTCTGGGTGAATCCCAAAACTATTGCGCAATCATTTCAATCTTGTGGCAGGGGTAGTTTGAAGCACTCCATCGTTATTTAGTTGTGGAAAAGTTATTCACGTGAGTGGCTATCCCGCGTATCGTTCCATGGTGAGCGCGAGATTCACATCCAACTGGGTGATTGCGCCCGCGTCATGCGTCACCAAATCTACAGTGACGGTTTTGTACACGTTGTGCCATTCGGGGTGATGATCCATCGCTTCTGCCGCCAGTGCGACTCGCGTCATAAACCCAAACGCGGCGACGAAATCTTCAAAGACAAAAACGTTGTGCAATTTTCCGTTTTCGATGGTCCAGCCGGGGAGTTTTTCCAGCGCCGCAGAAAGTTCCGCCGCACTCAAAGGTGTTCTGGGTGACATAAAAACCTCCTATGGGTCTTCATATCGCCACCGGGTTACGGCGTCCATCTCTTCCGGGGTGACGACATCCTGTTGGATGAAAATCGGCTCATCTTCCAAAAACCCGTCTCGCGCTACCGGTAAATGTCCAATGCCAATGCCGGACAAATCGTTCATATTGATATCACATTTCAACATGGAACTATCCACATTTATGGGGCGGGAGTCAAATTTGTTGCGGTAGATTTTCAAATGAACGATGTCCGAATCCACCGCGAGTACTTTCACCACCTGAAATCCATCCTCCCACAAAACTGAATATAGCCCTCCCGCGACCAAATCTATCATACCGATTGCCCTCCGTCCACGGCGATGATTTGCCCGTTGACAAACCGCGCCGCACCGCTGCACAGAAATATAACCACCCGCGCCACGTCCTCCGGTTCGCCCCAGCGAATGCCCGGCGTGTCCCAAAATGGCTCGCTGAGCGGGGTTTTGATGTACCCCGGCGCAATGCCGTTCACCCGAATGCCGAATGGCGACAACTCGTGGGCGGCGCGGCGGGTAAACTCGGCGACGGCGGCTTTGCTGGTGGCAACCGCGCCGTACCCCGTTTTTTGCGGTGGGTACTGCGGCGAACTGCCCATCGTGACAATCACCCCACCGCCGATTTCGCGCATCACCCGCCCGGCAATTTGGGTGCAGAGAAATGTGCCTTTCACGTTGACTTCAAACGTGCGCATCCATTCCCATTCACCCTGCTCCAGCACCCCGCTTTGTGGCTCGATACCCGCGCAGGTAACTAGAATATCCACCGTGTCCCACGCTTCGATGACCTGCTGGAACATACTTTGCACCAGCATTTTGTTGTCCGCCGAACCGGTGAAGTCCATTGCCATACCGCCCGCCTCGGTGATGGCTGCGGTGGTGGCAGTGACAGCGGTTGGGTTCACATCGTTGACGCATACCCGTGCGCCGTGCGCCGCCAGCATCAGCGCGGTGGCGCGTCCAATGCCTCGCCCCGCGCCGGTGATAATGGCGGTTTTGGAAGATAGAGATTTGTCATTCGTCATGTGTTATGTGTCCTTCGAAGATTAGAGCTTCCGACCCCCTTCTGCCGCCCTTGGCGACTCCCTCCCCCTGCCAGGGGTTGGGGTGGGGGTAGAGATTTGAGACTTCGAACCCGAAACCAAGAACTTCACACAATATACGGCGAGCTGGCGCCGGTTTTCTGCATCCCTTCCGGGTCGAGCGCGACATCAATGCACGCCGGTTTTCCGCTGGCAAACGCCCGTGCCAGCGCGGCTTCAATCTCGGCGGGATTGTCCACATGTTCGCCGTAGCCGCCCATTGCCGCCACTATTTTGTCATACCGCGTCGCCGCCAGCGATGACGCGATGGCGCGTTCTTTTCCCACCATTTGGATTTGCGGGCCGCGAATCTGCCCCCACGCGGCATCGTTGCCCACAATGCTCACAATCGGCAAATTAAAGCGGATGGCGGTGTCAAATTCGAACCCGTTCAGCCCGAAAGAGCCATCGCCGTTTACAATCAGCACTTTTTTATCGGGATAGAGATTCTGTGCGGCAATGGCAAATGGCGCACCGACACCCAGACAGCCCAACGGTCCGGGGTCGAGCCACTGACCGGGGCGGGTGATATTCAGCACTTTGGCAGTGGCGCTCACAATATCGCCGCCATCGCCGATGACGAGGGTGTTTTCGTCCACAAAATTGTTCACTGCCGCACCAAAACGGAAATGGTTGACCGGCGAATCGTCCAGCGCTGCCCACTGCGCCAGCTTCGCCTGTTTTTCGCCTTCCATTTCCTGCATCTGGCTGAGCCAATCATCAAAACGAACCCCGCCCAGCCGCGCCGAAAGCCCTTCCAGCACCAGCCGGGCATTGGCTGCCAGCGCGACATCTGCGGTGCGGTTGTGGTTCAATTCGGCGGCATCATTTTCCACCTGAATGAGTTTGCTGTTCGGGTTCCAGTCGCGCCCGTATTTCAACCGAAAATCGAGCGGCGTGCCGATGAGCACCACCACATCCGCTTCTTTCAGCGCGGCGGAACGGGTGGCTTTGAACAGATGGGGATGATCCATCGGCAGTGTGCCGCGCCCCGCACCGTTGGTGAACACCGGCATGGCAGTTTGTTCGGTGAGATTTTTCAGGGCGGCGCTGGCGCCATCCCAATAAACCTGCGTGCCGGCGATGATGATGGGTTTGCGGGCATCACGCAACAGGGTGGCAATTTTGTCCAGCGCGCCCGTTTCCGGTTCGATGGGGTCGATTTCGATTTTGGGGGAAATTTCGGGTGGGTCAACGGCGTTGAACAACACATCAAACGGCAGTTCGATGAAAACCGGTCCGGGGCGACCGCTCAGCGCGGTGCGGAAAGCATCCGCCATCTGTGCGGGGATTTGCGCCGTGTCGGTGAGGGTGAAACTGGCTTTGGTGAAGGTTTTGAATAGGTCGGTTTGGGGCATTTCCTGCAATGCGCCCATCCCTTTGGTGCTGAGCGGCGCCGCCCCGCCGAGCAGAATCAGCGGGCTGCGGGCTTGATATGCATTCGCCACCGCTGTTACCGCATCGGTGACGCCGGGACCGGCGGTGACTGCTGCCACGCCGATATTGCGCGTGAGCCGTGCGTGCGCATCGGCGGCGTGGGCGGCAGCTTGCTCGTGCCGAAAGTCGATGACGCGGATATCGTGGTTCAGGCAGCCTTCGTAAATCGGCGCGATATGCCCGCCGCACAGCGTGTAAAGTGTATCGACACCCTGCGCTGCCAGCGCGCGCCCGACCAATTCGCCTCCGTGTGTGAACATAGGTTTCTCCTTTGGGTTGGTTAATTGGAAATTTTATCTACCTGACAGTTTTATCGGAACACAGATGACACGGATATTACAGATTCTCACAGATAAAATCCAGCCACCGGACAGTTTTCAAAAAAAGAAATGTCATTCCCGCGAAAGCACCCAAACAACGGGCACAGGCGGGAATCCGGTGTTTGTGCTGTGGATTCCGGAAAATTCGCGCAGCGAATTTTCAGAATGACATACGAAATCTGTGTTATCAGCGTCATCTGCGTTCTATTTTGACCACTTTTTCCAAAAACTTCCTGTCCGCATCGGTCAACGGGGCGGTTTCCAGCATATCGGGGCGATGTTTCAGTGTGCGGAGCAGGGCTTGCTGCCGCCGCCATTCGTCCACTTTGGCGTGATGTCCCGACAGCAGAATGTCCGGCACACCGTGCCCCCGAAATTCCGGCGGGCGGGTGTAATGCGGATATTCCAGCAATCCCGTTGAGTGCGAGTCGTTTGCCGCGCCGTTGGGGTCGCCCAGCACGCCGGGGATGAGCCGGATGAGTGCGTCCACAATTGCCATCGTGGGGATTTCCCCGCCGGACAGCACATAATCGCCGATGGAAATCCGGTCGGTGGCGAGATACTGCACCACCCGCTCGTCTACGCCTTCATATCGCCCGCAGATGAACATCAGCCGGGGATATTGCGCCAGTTCCTCCGCAACCTTCTGGGTAAAAACCCGTCCCTGCGGCGAAAGCAAAATAATCGGCGGGCGTTCCGCCGTGCCATTCGGGATGTATCCTTCTGGCGGCACGTCTGTCCCCAGTACCGATTCCACCGCGTGAAAAACGGGGTCGGGTTTCATCACCATGCCGCCGCCGCCGCCATACGGGGTGTCGTCGGTCATGTGGTGTTTGTCGAGCGCATAATCGCGGATATTGTGCAGCGCAATATCCACCAAATTCATTTCCTGCGCGCGCCGAATGATGCTGTGGGCAAAGGGTCCCGCAAACATTTCCGGAAAGAGCGTAAAGACGTCAAATTGCATAAAAACCTCCATTCAGATTTTAACACAGTGCATTAAAAAGTGAAAACATTTGCCTAAGTTGGCTGTATGTGCTATAATGCACGCTGTTGAAATAAACTCTAGTTATCCAAGACACTTGGGGTTCCAACGGAGTGTGTTTCTGTTGGTCGCCCGACGGATAGAAAGGAATTGCCGTGTCACTCACAAAAGAAATAAAAGAGCAAATTATTAAAGATTTTCAGCTGGCAGAAGAGGATACAGGTTCGCCCGAGGTGCAAATTGCGCTGTTAACTCACCGAATTAACGGGCTGATTGAACATCTGAAGCAACACAAGCACGATGAAGGTTCACGGCGGGGGTTGCTGAAGCTGGTTGGGCAGCGTCGCCGTTTACTGGCGTATCTGAGCCGCAAAGATTATCAACGATACAAAACACTGCTACCACGACTTGGTTTGCGTAAGTAAGTTTATGAAATTGGTATTACTCTAACGAAAAGGCAGGCGATTGTGAGAACCACGGGTTTCTCCGTTGCTTGTTTTTTTGTTGGCGTGTTGCCTGCTAAAAAATAGAAACGGGCGCACGAAATTATCAACTACCTCCGGGGAATGACTGGATTTGGGAATAGAACCAAATGCCGCTATTTGATTTTGTTCCCAGTTCCAGATTCCCCGGATGGCAATCAAAAAAATCCGGAGGATTTTTATGTCTACACCACAAGGTCGGGTATTCTCGACCACCATCGGAAACGATGACATTTCGTTTGAAACCGGACGTATCGCGCAATTGGCGGGCGGTTCGGTGATTGTTCGCTCCGGCGAATCGGTACTGCTGGTAACTGCAACTGCCAGCAAAAGCGTTCGCGAAGGGATTGATTTCCTGCCACTGAGCGTGGAATTTGAAGAAAAAATGTATGCTGCCGGACGTATTCCGGGTAGCTTCTTCCGCCGTGAAGGGCGCCCCAGTGAAGAGGCGATTCTCATCTGCCGGCTGGTTGACCGCCCCCTGCGCCCACTGTTTGATAAAACCATTCGCAATGAAGTGCAGGTGGTCATCACCGCGCTTTCTTCCGATGATGAAAAACATCTGGATATTATGGCGTTAAACGGCGCCAGCGCCGCTATGATGATTAGCGATATTCCGTGGGCGGGTCCCGTCGGCGCAGCTCGCGTTGGGTTGATTGACGGGGAATTGATTGCAAACCCCACCATCTCTCAAATGCGCGAAAGTAAACTCGACCTGCGGGTAGCCGGCACTAAAGAAGCCGTGTTGATGGTTGAAGCCGGGGCGAATGAAGTGCCGGAAGATGTTTTACTCGATGGATTGAAACTGGCACATACATCCATTCAGAATGTCATTGCTTTACAGGAACGTATGCGCGATGAAATCGGGAAAGGAAAACGCAACCTGTCCACTTCGGATATTGACCCTGCTGTGCAAGCCAAAGTTGAAGCATGGCTCAATGAAAATGACCGCATCGCCGCCGTGATGGACACCACCGTTGATAAAACCGAAACCAATCGCCGCAAAGATGACCTGACCGAGCAATTGGTAGCAGCATTTGCCAATGACGAAACCGTCAGCGCCGGGGATGTAAAAAGAGCATTCAGCACCTACTTTAAGAAACTGGTTCGTACCCGCGTGCTCAACGAAGGCATTCGCCCCGATGGACGCACCCCGAAACAGATTCGTCCCATTTGGGGCGAAGCAAGCGTTTTACCCCGCGTACACGGCAGCGCCGTGTTTACCCGTGGCGAAACGCAGGTGATGAGCATCGTCACGTTGGGGACTCCCGGCGAAGAGCAACGGCTCGACACGCTCGGTCCGTTAGACACCAAACGCTATATGCACCATTACAACTTCCCCCCGTACACCGTTGGCGAAACCGGGCGTGTGGGCGGCACCAAACGCCGCGAAACCGGGCACGGCGCGCTGGCAGAACGTGCGCTCCTCCCGGTTATTCCCAGCGCAGAAGAATTCCCGTATACCCTCCGCGTCGTTTCGGAAGTGATGGCATCCAATGGTTCCAGCTCAATGGCGAGTGTGTGTGGCAGTACCATGAGCCTGATGGACGCCGGTGTGCCCATCAAAAAACCGGTTGCCGGTATTGCAATGGGGTTGGTCACCGACTACGACAGCGACAATTTTGTGGTGCTGTCCGATATTCAGGGTATGGAAGACGCGCTGGGTGATATGGACTTTAAGGTGACCGGTACCTCTGATGGTGTAACAGCCCTGCAAATGGACATCAAAATTTCCGGACTAACATGGGACATCTTTGAAACTGCGCTGGCACAGGCAAAAGAAGGACGTTTCCACATTATGGGAAAAATGGCAGAAGTGATTGACGCGCCGCGAACAGACCTTTCAAAATACGCGCCGCGCATTTACTCCATCCAAATTGACCCCGAAAAAATTGGGAAAGTCATCGGACCGGGGGGCAAAATGATTCGTTCCATTCAAGATGAAACCGGCGCGAAAATCGAAATTTCGGAGGATGGCACGGTGTTCATCGCCACCGATAACCAAGAGAATGCAAAAGCCGCACAGACAAAAATTGAATTGCTCACCAGCACCGCCGAAGTGGGCGGCATTTATACCGGCACCGTTGTCCGTACCACCGATTTCGGCGCATTTGTGGAAATTTTGCCCGGCACAGATGGACTGGTGCATATCTCGCAACTGGCAGATTACCGCGTCAACAGTGTGGAAGACGTGGTAAAAATGGGCGATGAAATTATGGTGATGGTCACTGACGTCAGTCCCGAAGGCAAGATTCGGCTGTCACGGCAAGCCGTGCTGGAAGGCTGGACGGCAGAAGAAGCCCGCTCGCATGACCGCCCCAAAAGTGGCGGACGCAGCGGCGGACGGCGCAACGACCGTCGAGGCGGAGACCGACGCGACCGACGGTAGACACCCCGGAATACCCCAAAAGACGTCGAGGAATCGGCGTCTTTTTCATGCAACCATCAGCCTTTGGCAAAAAGAGACGTGTTGAGTAAACTAAAGCAGATGGAAAATGTGACCCAAGAGGCATTATATGAATTCGGATAACAATTTTGAACGGCTTGACACCGCAGACACCCATCCCACCGAACCGCATTTGAGCGATGATGACGGTGTGCAAATGCCGCCCTTTGCGGCTGAAACGCCGCCGCCGGAAACGCCCCCTGCCGAACCGTCGGTGTGGCGGCAAGTGGGTGGGGCGATAAAAGAAACATTGGAAACCATCATCCCTGCCATTGTTATTGCGTTGTTGATAAACCTGTTTTTGGCACAAGCTACGCGGGTTTACGGGCAAAGTATGGAACCCAACCTGCACACCAACGAGCGGCTGATTGTTGAAAAAGTGACGTACAAACTCCATTCGCCCGTGCGTGATGACATTATCGTGCTGAAAGTACGTGATGATGCTAAAGAATTGCTCATCAAACGGGTGATTGGTTTGCCCGGCGATACCGTGGAAGTGCGCGATGGCAAGGTATATATCAATGGGCAAATGCTCGACGAGCCGTATTTGGCGCGTTCCACTCTGGGGCGATATGGTCCCACAGTTGTGCCCGCGCAGCATGTTTTTGTCATGGGCGATAATCGTAATGCGTCAAATGATTCGCGGGCGTTTGGACCCGTATCATATCACAACATCGTCGGTAAAGCGTGGGTGTCATACTGGCCCCCCTCTGAAGCGGGGTTGGTTCACTGAATAATGAATAATGAAAAGTGAACAATGAAAAATTTTTATTGAAAAATAACATTTCTCACAGGAATGCAATTTGCATTAAAAAAGCCGACTGACTATCAGCCGGCTTTTTTTGCGGAGATTGCATCTTCTGAGAAACGTTGTTTTGTCATCACAAAAAATTAGTGTAGGTCACGCTTATAGCGTGACGAATTATCAAGGTGTCACGTTAAAAACGTGACCTACATGACTTTTGCAAGAGGTCTACTGTTTTATGGCATATAATCACGCAAAATGGAGCCGCCGATAAATTCGCGCAAAATGGAATTGTCGGGGATGAAGTCGGTGCTTTTAAGCGTATCGAACCATTGTAAAAATGAGAGCAACCGTTTCGCCTCGCGGTGGGCGGGTTTGCCCGGCTCCACCTGCAAAAGCAACGGTTCCGCCAGCGATTTGAGTACCAGCATTTCGTACAACAGCGCCGAATTGAACAAAATATCGGCGTTTTCCTGAAATGGGAAAATCCACGTATGTTCTCCGCGCCGAACTTTGGGCCAGCGCAAAATGGTATCGCTGGCGGTGTATCCGCGATACGTGGCATCGCGTACAATGCGCCGGATGAGCCGCGTGTCGGTGGTGGCAACTCGATTGTGATTGTCCAGATTTAACTGCGTCAGCGCCGAAACATACACCCGAAAAATCTGGTCGACGGGAATCTGCGTGACCAACTCCGGGTTCAGCCCGTGGATTCCCTCCACAATAAAAATGTATTCGCTGCTCACCTGTAGTGTTTCGCCCCATTCGCGCTGCCCGGTGAGAAAATTGTATTTTGGCATGGTTACCGATTGACCGTTAATCAATTTCAGCATCACCGAATTGAAAAGGTCTAAATCAAGCGCTTTGATGGATTCATAATCGAAATCGCCATCCGCATCAAGGGGCGTATCTTCTCTGTTGACAATAAAATCATCCAAGCCGATGGTCATCAGTTTTAACCCATGAGACCGCAATTGAATCGCCAATCGTTTGGAAAATGTGGTTTTCCCCGATGATGATGGTCCCGCAATAGTAACCATCCGAATATGCCCAATGCTGGCGATGAGCGTGGCAATCTGCGCCACCCGCTGTTCGTGCAATGCCTCCGACACCAGAATCAGCTCGCGGATTTTCTCGGTGCGGGCGACGGTGTTCAGCTTGCCCACATCATACACATCCAGCTTTTCCATCCAGTCTCGCGTTTCGTTGAAAACACTGACCAATTTGGGATAATCCACCGGCGGGCGCAAGCGATTGTGCGATTTTGAGCGGGGATATTGCAGAATATAGCCGTCATCATACACGGCAACGTCAAACGAACTGAGATAGCCGGTGGACGGAACCATATACCCCTGCATGTAATCTTTTATGCCGTTAAGCGCATACAGCGTTAAATAATCTTTGCGGCGCGTTTCCATCAGCCGAACTTTGTCGTCCCAGCCCTTCTCTCTAAAATAGGTGATAACGTCCGGCAGGGGCGCGCGCTCTTTGTGAATGGGTAAATCTGCGTCCACCAACTCTCGCATACGGTGACGCAATCGAGACAAATCATCGCCGGAAAGGGGCGGATGGTGATTGACCTCAAAATAAAATGCGCCGAAATTTAATCCGTAATCGATGATAATTTGGATGCCGGGGAACAATTCATCTGCCGCAGCGATGAGCAGCAGCGATAGCGAGCGGCGATAAATGCGCAGCCCGTCGCTGTCTGCCAGCATGATGGGCGTCACTTCCAAATCGGTGTAGGCATGGTACGTTAATTCTCGCATCTGTTTATTGACCATGCATGCAATAACCGGCGGGTTATTTTTGGGAAAGGCGGGACGGATAAAATCCTCTATCATCGAGCCTTTGGGACCTTCAAACACCCGCCCGTCATCAAATGTGATTTGCACGGTTGAGCGCGGTGTTGTTTCGCGTATCATGCCTTTGGGTTCTAACATTCGTTGATTCATACTTGCATCCTGCGAAAAATGATATTCTGCGAAACTCAATTATAGCCATAATAGGTGAATCTGCCCAATTGCGTGCCCAAGTCACCCCGTTATCGTTCCATCCACAACCGAGCCCCGTCTGTAACCAGTTCTACCGTACCCAACTGGTCGGTGCGCAATACCGAAATTCCCCGCTCGGCATATCGTTCCAGCGTGGATGGGGCGGGATGCCCAAAACGATTGTCTGCTCCCACCGAAATGACCACCATTTGCGGCGATACGGCATCCAAAAACGCGGGGCTGGAGCCGGTGTTACTGCCGTGATGCGGGCTTTTCAGCACGGTAGCGCGCACATCCTGCCCGGATTTTAGCACCGCGGCTTCGCCGGGAGCCTCCAAATCGCCGGAGAGCAAAAAACGAACATGTCCCAACTGAATGACCGTGGTCACCGAATGATTGTTGCGGTCGGGAAACGCCACGCTGGCGGCAGATGGGTTCAGCACGCGCACTAAAACACCATCATCCAACTGAATGCGCATCCCGGCATCGGCAGTGATGACGCGGGAGTGCCCCAATGCCAGCGTGCGTCGCCACGCTTTTGCCAGCGCCGAGTTGCCGTGCATATCGCTGACCAGCACCGAATCTACTGCCAGCCGTTGTACCGTGTCCACCAATCCGGTCAGATGGTCGCTGTCGGGATGGGTGCTCACCATCACATCGAGTGAATGGTCCCAAAACGGCATTTCTTCACCCAGCCGTTGGCTCAATGTTACTGCCGAAGGTCCGCCATCCACCAGCATTTGTTCGCCGTGCGGGGTGGTTATCAGCACGGCATCCCCCTGTCCCACATCTAAAAATGCCACATGCAGGTTTCCATCCGGGAGTGTGTGTAAAACCGGCGAAAGGACGACTGCCAGCAGTGTGATTGCCACGGCTGCCAGCGCAACCGGATGCGGGCGGATGTTTCCACCGCGACTCGAAAATCGGCGTTTTGAGTGAGCTTGAAGCCAACTAACGGTGGCGGCAATGATGGCGTACAGCCACAACATCACCCACCACGATGCGTGCGCCAGCGTAATTTGGGCGCCGTGCATTCTCGCCGCCCAGCGCACCACCGCAACCGTCCATGCCAGCGGCAGCCATACCGTCCAGCTGAACACGGTTCCCAGCGGCAGTGAAATCATACCGACCGCCGTTGCCGCCGCGCCGGCAAACATCACCAGGGGTTGCACGGGGACAATCAAAAAGTTTGCCAGCAAACTGACCAAACTTAATCGCCCGAATTGGTACAGAATGAGCGGCGCTGTGGCAATTTGTGCCGCCAGCGTCACCAGCAACGCTTCATTGAGAATGGCGTATGGCGACAAATATCGCCCGATGAGCCTTTCTAATGTGGGAACGAGCGCCACCAATCCGAGCGTTGCCATAAAACTGAGCTGAAAACCTACATCCCACAGCACCAGTGGATTCAGCAGTGCCATGAGCCATCCGGCGGCGAACAGCGTGTTCCGCACGGCGTTGGGACGTCCCAACTGCATTGACCAAACATACAATCCGCCCATCACCGCGGCGCGAACCACCGCCGGGTCGGCGCCGACCATCACCGTGTACAGCGTCACTCCGCCAATAGCCAGCCATACAGCCCGTTTTCGCCCAATGAGTCGTTGTCCCACTAATAGCAGCAATGCGACCACCAGCGAAATATTACTGCCGGAAATAACGATGATATGGCTGGTGCCGGTAGCATTAAATTGCTCGTACAAATCGGTGGGAATGCCGCCGCGAATGCCGAGCAGAATACCGTTTAGCAGCGAAGCTTCCGGTTCGGGTAAAATATGATTGATGGCAACAGACGCACGGTGCTTTATGGTTATGATTTCGGCGCGCAGCGAAAATTGTTTTTGGGGAGCCAGCAGAGTAATGCGCGGACGGCGCGCATACGAAAGGATGCCCTGACGCGCGAGATAATCCTGATAGGAGAAATCTTCAAAAACGGGCGGTGTTTCCGGCTGGGCGCGAATTTCCACCCGGTCACCAAAATGAAATTCAGGATACTGCGCTGCGTTCAACAACATCAGCCCGTGTACCGGATGCGAAATGCCATCGGCAGTGGTGATGGTTTGGGCAGCCAGACGATACAGGGTGTGGGTGTCGCGCACATCCTGTTCAGCGGCGATGACGCCGGTGAAGGTGTGGTAGCCGGTATCGTCATAAAACGCGATATGGTCGGGCGAGATGTGGGGTTGTGCCAGCGTGAACCGTCCTGCGCCGAGCAACACCGTCAGCAAAAGTACGGCGGCGGTGCGCTGACGGGTATTGTGTCGCAGCAGGACAATCGCCGCTCCGGCAAACAGGGTCAGCGGCAGCAATATCGGCAGTGACAGTGAGAACCATCGCGCCAAAATAATGCCCAAAAACCATGCGATAACGAAGCGAATGAGCGCGGTCATGGGTACAGTTTAAACCGGGTGGCTGTATCGTCAATAGGGAATTGGTACGGAACAACCACATTGTGGCAAATGTCACGAGCAGAACGTGACACTTTTCACCGCAATTCCCGGTGTGAACCGGCTGCAAAGTGGCTGATAGCACACAGATTGCACTACGCAGATTTTCACCGATTTTTTACGTTTATCCGGTATCTTTTCAATAATTCAGGGTAGGGACAGCCCATTGGGCTGTCCCTACGAGAAAAACACACTACTTTGCCCCGATATTTTGAGAAGATACTTTATCCGAGCTAATCCGTTTTATCTGTGTCATCGGTGTTCTATTCCGACTTGGCAACTCAAAGCGTTTATCTAAAACGGGAATTGCTGCACTTTTCACTTCAATTTGGAAGAGAACCATGATAGAGTATGCTGACGAAAGAATTATCATTTTGATGGAAAATACGATATAATGGTGAATATTAAATTTATATGCCAACGAGCAGAATTGTCAGTGGGTTGTTAAAAATTGATGCTGATGGCTGTTTCCAAAGGAGGATTATATGGCGAAACGATCCCGAAAATCGCGCCAAAAGCAAACCTATCAAGGAAACATATTGAATGAACCACCGTTCCCGGCGATCGCTGCTGTGTTGAAAAAATATCGCGGCGATGCCGAATCTGTCATTCCAGCGCTGGTGGAACTTCAACAGGCTGAAGGGTATCTGGATAGAAAATCGGTGGCGCATACCGCGCACGCGATGGGCGTTCCCTTTGCGGATATGTATGGCACATCGACCTTTTACACCATGCTGAACACCGAGCCCACCACCGAAAACATCATCCGCGTGTGTGATGGTCCCGCGTGTTGGATGCACTGTGCCGGAGATGTGATGACCACGCTAAAAACTGCGCTCGGTGCGGGGTGGACGGTGGAACGCAGCAGTTGTCTCGGCTTGTGCGACCACGCCCCCGCCGCACTGGTGAATGACCATGCTCAAATCACCCTCAACCCCGCCGACCTCAAATCTTCCATCGAAAATCCCCCCGCACATCCACATACCTACACCCAATCCCGTCCCGGTGAAACGCGCGTTTTGCTGGCAAATACCGATAAAATCGACCCGCGCAACATTGAAACCGCGCTGGCGCACGGTGCATATCAGGGTTTGACCGCCGCACTGGAACGCTCGCCGCTGGATGTGGTGACGATTGTGACCGACTCGAATCTGCGCGGGCGCGGCGGTGCGGGCTTCCCCACCGGTATGAAATGGAAATTTGTCGCCGAAGCCGCCGATGAAACCCGTTACATCGTTTGCAATGCCGATGAAAGCGAGCCGCTGGTTTTCAAAGACCGCGTGCTGATGGACAGCAATCCCCATCTGCTGTTGGGAGGAATGGCGATTGCCGGATATGCCATCGGCGCGCGCGAGGGCTATATTTACATTCGCGGCGAATATGCCGAACAGGCGGATGTGCTGGAACTCGCCATTGAACAGGCAATGGCATACGGTAAACTCGGCGACCATATCGCCGGCAGCGATTTTTCGTTCCATATTCACGTCCATCGCGGCGCAGGGGCGTACATCTGCGGCGAAGAAACCGCGCTGCTGGAATCGTTGGAAGGGCGGCGCGGTGAGCCGCGCATGCGCCCGCCATATCCCACCGTCAGCGGTTTTCGCAACAAACCAACGGTTGTCAACAATGTGGAAACTTTTGCCAACGTGCCCGCCATTCTGCGGAATGGGGCACAATGGTACAACGAACTCAGCCTCGGCGATGGGCGCGCCGGCACAAAACTTTACACGCTGCTGGGGCATGTGAATCAACCCGGGCTGTTTGAAGCCCCCTTCGGGTTGACCCTGCGCCAAATTATTGACGATTTTGGCGGCGGGATGAAAGCCGGTTCGACCTTCAACATGGCACTGACCGGCGGCGCGGCGGGAACCATCGTCAACCGCGATTTTCTCGATATTCCCATCGATTATGCTTCGGCGCGGGAACACGGTATCGGTCTCGGTGCAGGCGCGTTTCTCATCGCCGATGAAAGTATGTCGCCGGTGGATTTGCTCGGCGAGTTGCTGCACTTTTTTGAAAGCGAATCGTGCGGCAAATGCACACCGTGTCGCATCGGCACGCGGCGCACCCGCCAACTGCTGGACAACATGCGCGCGGAAAACATCGGCGCGGCGGATGCGGACATATTGACTCAAATGGCAGATACGTTGAAATACGCTTCGTTCTGCGGACTGGGGCAATCTGTCGCCATCCCGATGCAATCGGCGCTGAAGAATTTCGCAGATGAATTTAAATTATGATTTGTCATTCCCGCGAAGGCGGGAATCCAAGAAAAAAAATGAACACTTATTTTGTTTACATTTTAGCCAGCAAGAAAAACGGCACATTGTACATCGGTGTAACCAATAATTTGGTAAAGCGTATTTACGAACATAAAAATGACTTGGCAGAGAGCCTTTCCAAAAAATATCAGGTTCATCAGCTGGTCTATTTTGAAGAAACACCTGAAATCAACGTTGCGCTGACTCGTGAAAAACAATTGAAAAAATGGAATAGACAGTGGAAAATTAATCTCATTGAGGCAATGAACCCTAATTGGGATGATTTGTACGAAAAAATAATCTAATGTGGATTCCCGCCTGCGCGGGAATGACAATGTTTCAAGGAAATAATTTGTCATTCCGAATTTGTCGCAAGCAATGGGGAATTATCCAGAATCCATAAAACCAATAGAGGTGCATCTATGGTAAAAATAACCATTGACAACCAGCAAATTGAAGCCAAAGCCGGACAGCCGCTGCTCGATGCGGCGCTGGAACACGGCATCGACATTCCGCATTTGTGCCACCACAAAGACCTGATTCCCAGCGGCAGTTGCCGTATGTGTGTGGTGGAAATTGACGGCATGCCGAATCCGGTTCACAGTTGCGGCACAACCGTTCAGGACGGGATGGTGGTTCATACCAAAACCGAACATGTGGAAGATATGCGCCGTCATGTGATGGATTTGTTCATCTCCGACCACCCGCTTGATTGCGTGGTGTGCGATAAAAACGGCAGTTGCGACCTGCAAAAATATGCATATCAGTATAACATTTCCGAAAGTTCCTTCCCGGTGGAACTCTCGCGAGCGAAATATATTGACGACAATCCGTTTTACGTGCGTGATTATCAATATTGCATCATGTGCGGCAAATGCGTCCGTGTGTGCGATGAGGTTGTTGGCGCGAACGCCATCCATTTCAGCGAGCGCGGGTTCGAGACGGTCATTTCCACTGCGTTTGATGTGCCACTGGCGGAATCGTCGTGTGTGTTCTGCGGCAACTGTGTGCAAATCTGCCCGACCAACGCGCTGCAACCCGTTTCGCGGCTGAGACAGGGGCGCGATTTTGAATTTGAGCACAAAAAGACCGTCTGCGGTTATTGCGGTGTCGGCTGTACGGTGGAATTTGCCACCAAAGGCGATAAAATTGTTTATGCCAAAGCGCCCAAAAATGATGACACTACCGTCAACGGCGAATTTTTATGTGTCAAAGGGCGTTTCGGCTGGGATTTTGTGGACAAACCGGGGCGACTCACCGAGCCGCTGATGCGCAAAGATTTGGCATACGAGCTGGGCATCACCGATGAGCCGTGGCAAATCTCCACCGAAACCGTGCTGGAGCGCGAAGCCGACCCGAGCTGGTTTGTGCCCGTCAGTTGGGAAACCGCCATCGATGTGACTGCCACCAAACTGGCGGAGGTCATCAAAAATTATGGCGGCGATGCGATACACAGCCAAACATCGGCGCGATGCACCAACGAAGAAAACTATCTCTTTCAGAAATTTATGCGCGCGGGGGTCGGTACCAACAATATCGACCACTGCGCCCGATTGTGACACAGCTCAACTGTCGCCGGTCTGGCGACGAGTTTTGGCAGTGGCGCGATGACCAACACCATCCACGGTATCGCCGATGCGGACTGCATTTTGATTACCGGTTCCAACACCGGCGAAAGCCATCCCGTGTTGAGTTATGAAGTTATCCGCGCGGTGAAAAAGGGCGCGAGTCTGGTAGTGGTTGACCCGCGCAAAATCAGCATGACCGACCATGCCACGCTGCACCTGCAACCGAAACCGGGGCAGGACATCTTTATTTTTATGGCGATGGCGCATGTCATCATCCGCGAAGGGTGGGCGGATTGGGATTTCATCGAATTGCGCACCGAGAATTTTGAGGAATTTAAGGAGAGTGTGGCGAACATGACCCCCGAAGTTGCCGCGCTGGAAACGGGCATTCCCGCCGAGAAAATCGAATTGGCGGCGCGGCTGTACGCTTTCGGCGAGCGGCAATCGGGGCAATCCATTTTCGATGACGAGCGCGGACACAGCACCATTCTGTATGCAATGGGTATCACCCAGCGCAGCAACGGTACCGATATGGTACACATGCTGGCAAGTCTTTCGATGCTGTGCGGGCAAATCGGCAAACCGTCCAGCGGGGTGAATCCGCTGCGCGGGCAGGCAAACGTGCAGGGCGCGTGCGACCTCGGCGGACTGCCGAATGTGCTGCCGGGGTATCAAAAAGTCACCGATGCCGCCGCACGTAAAACCGTCGCCCAAAAGTGGGGCATGGACGACCTGCCCGGCGAAGTCGGCTACACGGTGGTGGAAGCCTCGCACGCCATGGCGGACGGAGATGTGCATGCGTTGTATATTATGGGCGAAAATCCGCTTCTCTCCGACCCGAACCTGCATCATGCCGAGCACGCCATGCGCGCGCTCGATTTCTTCGTGTTGCAGGATGTATTTTTAACCGAAACCGCCCAACTGGCGCACATCGTGTTGCCTGCCGCCGTTTCAATGGAAAAAGATGGCACCTTCACCAACAGTGAACGCCGTGTGCAGTTGATTCATCAAATTGTGCCGCCGCCCGGACAGGCAAAACCCGATTGGCAAATCACGGCGGCAATTGCCAAGGCGGTTGACCAAAAATTGGGACGCACACGCGCCGACGAAGGCTACTGGGATTTCAATTCCACGGCGGAAATTTTAGAAGAAGCGCGACATGTCACGCCGATTTACGGCGGTGTGACCCATCAACGCTTGCGAACCGAGCGGCTTGCCTGGCCCTGTCCCGCCGCAGACCATCTCGGCACGCCGATTTTACACATTGGAAAATTCTCACGCGGGGTGGGGCGATTCTATCCGGCGGTGCCAAATCTGCCGTATGAAAACCCGGATGACGAATACCCGTTCATTCTCACCACCGGGCGGGTGCTGTTCCACTACCACACCGGCACGCTGACTCGCAAAAGCGAAGGGCTGGACTGGAAAGTTCCTGCGGGGTATGTGGAAGTGAATCGCTCCGATGCGGAGTCGCTGGGTATCGCCGATGGTGAAATGGTGAAACTGGTCAGCCGTCGCGGCGAAGTGACGACGCAGGCGCGTGTCGGCGAGCGAGTGACGCCGGGGGTAGTGTTCCTGTCGTTCCACTGGCGGGAATCGCCCGCCAACATGCTGACCCACGACGAGAAGCTCGACCCCATCGCCAAGATACCGGAATTTAAGGCGAATGCGGTGCGGTTGGAAAAGGTGAACGGGCAGTAAATTATCCGCACAACAAAAAACCCCGCCAAATCGGCGGGGTTTTCTTTTCACTATCGACTGAATTATGGCGTTTCGATGGCGTTGTTTTCGATGCGGTAATTGTAGATGGATTGCAATTTATACAAATCTTGCTGGAGTTCAAAGAACCCATGCCAGTGGGCATAATCCGGCGCACCCATCATTGCACCCTGACGTGCGCGGCGACCTTCATGGTGCCACAGATGGTAATATACTTTTTGGAATTCATCATCCCACGGATTATCTTTCAGCAGACCTTTATCTTTCAGGTCGTTCAGCATTTTCAGAGCCGGAGCATAATATTCCACGTTGTAAAGTTGAACGGCACGGTCACCCTGTTCGAAATAATTGTCGGTGTGCAGGCTGCTATGGCAGGCATTGCAAACGAGTTTCATTTTTGCACGGCCTTCATCCCCATTGCCAAACAACGCATTCATCGGGTCGTTTGAGTCGCGTTTTTTGGACGATTTTGCCCACAAGTTCCAATACAACCGGTCAGAAACATTGTGCGTGGTTTTCAACTCGCCGATACCGCTCATATGGCAGACGGCGCAGGTGGGGGCGCGGTAGTCGCCGGGTTCCCAGGCATCGGGGGCGCTGTCCCATTCCCATTCATCGCCTTCTGTCGCGTAAATTTGACCGTGTTTGGTGTTATTGTAGATTTCGATGTCGGGATGGTCTGGGCCGAGGTGGCACGAGGCACACGCTTCGGGTTTGCGGGCTTCCGCCAAGGCGCTGGCGATGTGATAAATGGTTTGAAGTTACAATACCTTCGCCAAAAATTGGCGAAAAATAGAGCGGTTGAGTACGATACG